>NZ_SSDM01000413.1:0-9583 GCF_004794375.1 Microbacterium sp. K35
GGCGGCGGTCGACGCGGGCACCCTGCCCGCGGAGCGGCTGGCGGACGCCGCGACGCGAGTACTGGCCCTGCGGATGCAGCGCGCGGGATCCACCGCGACCTGGGGAGTCTGCGACACCTGCACCCCGGCGGGCTGAGGCTCAGGCGACGGCGCGTGCGTCCGAGCCGAGCCAGGCGCGGAGCAGAGCCGCGCGCAGCACCGCCCCCCGCTCCGCGAAGCCGCGCTGTCGTCGCACGTACTCGGCCTTACCCTCCGGCGTCTCGATGCGCACGGGCTCCACGTCCCAGGCGGCCAGGTCGTAGGGAGCGGCCTGCATGTCCAGCAGGCGGATGTCCCTCGCCAGCTCATAGGTGTCGAGCAGCAGCTCACCGGGCACGAGCGGCCCTAGCTTCATGGCCCAGCGGTACAGGTCCATGCCGGCGTGCAGGCACCCCGGCTGCTCGACCTGGGGCTGCCCGTCCCTGCTGAGCGTCGTCCGGTTGCGTGGCACGGCCTCCGGGGTGAAGAACCGGAACGCGTCGAAGTGGGTGCACCGCAGGTCGTGCGACTCCACGACCGCATCGGTGCCGTCCTTCCCGAGGCGCAGCGGCACGGGGTGACGGTGCTCGTCCGCGCGATACACCATCGCCCACTCGTGGAGTCCGAAGCAGCCGAACTGCCCGGGCCGCGAGGCCGTGCGACGCAGCATGCGCTCGACCAGCGCGGCCAGCTCTGGCTTCTCGGCCGCGTACCGGTCGGCATCGGGAACCACCGCGTCGGGGGTCGCGCCGGGGGAGTACCAGCGCCACCCGGCACGCTCGGCGGCGTCACGCAGCTCGACCCCCGCACCGGGGTGCCAGCGCCGCAGCTGCGCGGGCTTGTAGGCGTAATAGGTGTGGAGGAAGTCCCACACTGGGTGCTTCTCGCCGCGGGACAGGCGGGCACGGTGGTCGGCGGTCAGCGCGTCGGCACGCTCCCGATGCGCCTGCTCCCGCGGGAGCCACTCCTCGCGCGACAGGGCCATGTCAGTGCAGGATGCCCACGTCGCCGAGCTGGTCGCGCAGACCGGCACCGTCTTCGGCGCTGACCCACGGGGCGGCGTCCGCCTCGTGCGACTCCATCTCGGCGCGCCCACCGGCGAGCACGGCCTCGGCGGGAAGGAGGCGCCGGATGGCCACACCGGCCACGGAGTCGGGGTGCTCTTCCTGGAACTGCGTGTAGATGGCCTCGTCGTGCTGGCCGTCGTCTCCGATCAGCAGCCACTTCACCTCGGGGAATTCGGTGGCCAGGCGGCGCAGGTTCGTGAGCTTGTGCTCGCGGCCGCTGCGGAACCAGCGGTCGTGCGTCGGGCCCCAGTCGGTCAGCAGCAGCGACCCTGCGGGGAACAGGTGCCGCCCGAGGAACCGGGAGAGCGTGGGTGCGACGTTCCAGGCGCCCGTGGACAGGTACACCATGGGCGCGCCGGGGTGCTGGCGCAGGAGCTGGTCGAGCAGCACCGCCATGCCCGGGACCGGGATGCGGGCGTGCTCATCCACGACGAAGGAGTTCCAGAAGGCGATGAACGGGCGCGGGAGCGCCGTGACCATCACCGTGTCGTCCACATCGGACACGACCCCGAACCGGGTGTCCGCCGCGACGATGAACGCCCGCGCCTCGATCGGCTCCTGCCCCTCGACCGTGACCGTGAAGGTCTGCCACCCGGGCTCCAGGTCGGCGCGGATCACGGCGTCGATCACACCACCGCGGTCGGCGACGACCTGGTGAGTGCTGTCGCCCACGTGCACGCTGACCGACGCGAACCCGACCGGGATGCCGACGAAGCTGCGCCAGCCGCGGATGCTCGCCGGCTCGCCGTCCCGGTTGCTGCGCTGCGGCGGCACGATGAGCACCCGCCCCAGCACGCGCACCCACCCCGGACCGCCGTAGCCGGGGAACGGGAGGATCGTGGCGCTGCGGCCGCGTCGGCGCGCTCGCCCCTCGCGCCACACGTGGAGGCGGTGCTCGAGCCGTGCGAACCAGTGGATCCTGGGCGCCGGGGGTGGGGAAGCCATTGCCTCAGTCTTTCACGTCGGCGTCCGTGCCCGCCTCCGGCGCCTCCAGATGCCGCGCCTCCAGCCGCTGCAGCAGCTTCTTGCCCAGATACGCCAGGAGCAGGAAGAGTGCGATCGCGCCGACGAAGATGTAGCTCGCATAGTGCACCCGGTCGACGAGGTCGCGGAAGCTTCCCGCCGCGAGCGAGGTCACGCTCACGTAGGCCGTGGCCCAGATGATGCAGGCGGGCGTCGTCCACGCCAGGAAGCGGCGGTACGGGTACTCGCTCATCCCGACGGTCAGCGGCACCAGGGAGTGCAGCACCGGAAGGAAGCGGGAGAGGAAGATGGCGATGCCGCCGCGGCGGGCCAGGTAGTTCTCCGCGCGCACCCAGTTCTGCTCGCCGATGCGGCGCCCCAGCCACGACGAGCGGATGTGGGGACCGAGCCACCGGCCGAGCCCGAAGCCGATGCTCTCGCCGATCAGGGCGCCGACCACGACGCTCACGCCCATCGCCACACCCTCCCAGGGGGTCGCGATCCCCATGGAGGCGATGATCACGATCGTGTCGCCGGGGACGATCAGCCCGATCAGGATGCTCGTCTCCAGCATGACCGCGAGTCCGGCGACCAGCGTGCGCGTGACCGGATCGATCGACTGCACGGTGTCGAGGAGCCAGAGCAGGAGGTCGTCCACCCCCTGAGAATATCGGGCGTCGCCGCACCTAGGCTGGGAAGGTGCGCGCGCACCTGAGCCCCCGACCCCTGCCGACCTGGGCGGACCCCGAGCGGCTGTTCCGCGTGCTCGCCGCCAGGGCGGGTGACGTGTTCTGGCTGGACGCGGGGGACGGAGCCGCGGAGGGGTGGAGTCTGCTGGGGGTCGGCGTGCCGTCGCCGAGACCCGACGATGTGCGGCTGGACGGCCGCGTCTCCGAGCCCGGGCTCCCCCCGTTCCTCGGCGGATGGGTCGGCTGGTGCACGTACGAGGGCGGTGCCGCGGCCGCCGGTGCCCCGGTGTCCGCGGACGACCCGGTGCCCGACGGCTGGATGCGGGTGACCCACGCGATCGCCTGGGACCATGCGCGCCATCGCCTGTGGGCGCTCGACCCCGCCGGGCCGGACGCCGACCCCTGGGCGGACGAGCTCCTCGTCGCGGCGGTCGACCCCACTCCCGCGCGGCCGGATCCGACACCGGGGACCACCGTGGCCCGGCACGCCCCCGCGGAGTACGCCGAGCTCATCGAGCGGTGCCGCGCCCTGATCCGCGCGGGCGTCGCGTATCAGCTCTGCCTCACCACGCGCTTCACCGTGCCGGGGACGCACGACCCGGTCGAGGTGTACCGGAGGCTGCGGGCGGCGACCCCCGCGCACCACGGGGGCTTCGTGCGCATCGGCGGGCGCGCGCTGCTGAGCGCCAGTCCGGAGCAGTTCCTCCACGCGGCGGGCGGAGTCGTGCGCACCCGGCCGATCAAGGGCACCCGGCCGCGCAGCACCGACCCCGACACGGATGCCGCGCTCGCCGCCGAGCTCGCCGGCGACCCGAAGGAGCGCGCGGAGAACGTGATGATCGTCGATCTCATGCGCAACGACCTGTCGCGCGTGTGCGTGCCCGGCACGATCCGCGTCGACGGGCTGTGGGTCGTGGAGAGCTACCCGGCCGTGCACCAGCTCGTGAGCACGGTGAGCGGCACCCTGGCGGACGGCGTCACGCTCGGCGCGCTGCTCGCGGCCGCGTTCCCCGCCGGCAGCATGACCGGGGCGCCGAAGCTGTCGGCGATGACGCGGCTGCACGAGCTGGAGAGCGGCCCCCGGGGGGTGTACGCCGGCTGCTTCGGCTACGTGGGCGTGGACGGCGCGGCCGACCTCGCGATGGTGATCCGCAGCATCGTGATCGCGGGGGACGAGGCCGTGGTCGGAGCGGGCGGCGGGATCACGTGGGGCTCGGTGCCGGCGGCCGAGGTCGCCGAGGTCGCGACCAAGGCGAGGGCTCCGCTCGCGGCGCTGGGCGCGGAGCCGCCCTGGCCGTGGGGTTCCGATATCCTGAACTGATCCCGCAATTCCCCTCAGATTGGTCGTGCGTTCGTTGTCCGAGAACCTGTCCACCGCTCCCGTCGACGAGGAGATGCCCTCGGCGCACGCCATCCAGGCCAAGTGGCAGAAGTACTGGGCGGAGCACGAGACGTTCCTCACCGGCGGCGACGGCGACACCCGCCCGCGGCGCTACGTCCTGGCGATGTTCCCGTACCCCTCGGGCGACCTGCACATGGGGCACGCGGAGAACTACCTCTACTCCGACATCGTGGCGCGGTTCTGGCGTCACCGCGGGCACAACGTGCTCAACCCGATCGGCTGGGACTCGTTCGGCCTGCCCGCCGAGAACGCGGCGATCCGCCAGGGCGCGGACCCGCGCGAGTGGACCTATCAGAACATCGCGCAGCAGAAGGTCGGCTTCGAGCAGTACGGCGTCTCGTTCGACTGGAGCCGCGTCCTGCACACGTCCGACCCGGAGTACTACCGCTGGAACCAGTGGCTGTTCCTGAAGATGTACGAGCGCGGCCTGGCGTACCGCAAGAAGAGCCCGGTCAACTGGTGCCCGAACGACCAGACGGTGCTGGCGAACGAGCAGGTCGTCGACGGTCGCTGCGAGCGCTGCGGCTACGAGGTCGTGAAGAAGAAGCTCACCCAGTGGTATTTCCGCATCACCGACTACGCGGATCGGCTGCTCGACGACCTGAATCAGCTCGAGGGTTTCTGGCCGCACAAGGTGCTGCAGATGCAGCGCAACTGGATCGGCCGCTCGGTCGGCGCCGACGTGGACTTCCGCATCGAGGGCCGTGACGAGCCGGTGACGGTGTTCTCCACGCGCCCTGACACCCTGCACGGTGCGACGTTCTTCGTGGTGGCGCCCGACTCCGATCTCGCCGCTGAACTGGCCGCCGAGGCTCCCGTCGAGGTGCGCCAGCGGTTCCAGGACTATCTGGAGCAGGTGCAGAAGGAGTCCGACATCGATCGGCAGTCCACGGATCGCCCCAAGACGGGCGTGTTCCTGGAGCGCTACGCGATCAACCCCGTGAACGGCGAGAAGCTGCCGGTGTGGGCCGCCGACTACGTGCTGGCCGACTACGGCCACGGCGCCGTGATGGCGGTTCCCGCGCACGACCAGCGCGACCTCGACTTCGCCCGCGCCTTCGACCTGCCGGTCAAGGTCGTGGTCGACACGACCGCGCCGATCACGGGGGCCATGCCGGTGATCGAGGTCGACGAGGAGGGCGTCCCGATCGACACGGGCGCCGCCCTCGACGAGCAGCACCCCGCATCGACGGGTGTCGCGCTCACCGGCGACGGTCGCATGATCAACTCGGGTCCGCTGAACGGGCTGTCCAAGCGCAACGCGATCGCCCGCGCGATCGAGCAGCTGGAGGCGTCGGGCACGGGCCGTGCGGCGAAGAACTACCGTCTGCGCGACTGGCTGATCTCGCGACAGCGCTTCTGGGGAACGCCGATCCCGATGCTGCACGGCGACGACGGCCGCATCGTGCCGGTGCCCGAGGACCGGCTGCCCGTGAAGCTGCCGAGCGTCGAGGGACTCGACCTCAAGCCCAAGGGCACCTCGCCGCTGGGCGGGGCGGAGAGCTGGGTGCGCACGACCGACCCGGAGACCGGCGACCCCATGCTGCGCGACCCCGACACGATGGACACGTTCGTCGACAGCTCGTGGTACTTCCTGCGCTTCCTCTCGCCGAACAGCGACACCGTGGCGTTCGACCCCGCCCAGGCGTCGCGCTGGGCGCCGGTGGACTCGTACATCGGCGGCGTCGAGCACGCGATCCTGCACCTGCTCTACGCGCGTTTCATCACGAAGGTCCTGTTCGACATGGGCCTGATCGACTTCACCGAGCCGTTCTCGAACCTGATCAACCAGGGGATGGTGCTGCTCGACGGGCAGAAGATGTCGAAGAGCAAGGGCAACCTGGTGCTGTTCCAGGAGGAGCTCGACGCGCACGGCGCCGATGCGCTGCGCGTGGGCCTCGCCTTCGCCGGTCCGGTGGAAGACGACAAGGACTGGGCGGACGTGTCGACCACGGGCGCGCAGAAGTTCCTCTCGCGTGCGCTGCGCATCGGGCACGAGGTGTCCAGCCCGGTCGACGTGGTGTTCGACGGGGGAGACGCGGCCCTGCGTCGCGCCACGCACAAGCTGCTCGCGGAGGCTCCGGCCCTGGTCGAGCAGACCAAGTTCAACGTGCTGGTCGCCCGGCTCATGGAGCTGGTGAACGTCACCCGCAAGACCATCGACGGCGCGGGCGGTGCGGGCGACCCCGCGGTGCGCGAGGCCGCCGAGACGATCGCCGTGATGCTCGACCTGATCGCGCCGCACACCGCGGAGGAGATGTGGGAGCTGCTCGGGCACGAACCGTCCGTCGGACTGGTCACGTGGCGCTCGGCCGACCCCGCGCTGCTCGTGGAGGACACGGTCACGGCCGTCGTGCAGGTGGGCGGCAAGGTGCGGGCTCAGCTTGAGGTCCCCGCGCGCATCGGCGAGGCCGAGCTGGAAGCGCTCGCTCGCGCGGATGAGCGCGTGATCCGGTCGATCGGCGACCGCGAGATCGTGAAGGTCGTCGTGCGCGCTCCCAAGATCGTCAGCATCGTCGTCGCGGGCTGATCCGTCGCGACCTCCGGAGCCGCGGTCACGCGTCCCGGTCGGCGCGCGCGGCGTCCGCGACGGCGATGCCCCGGCGCATCGCCGCGCGAGACGCCTCGTCCCACGGGCCGGACTCCGCGAGCGGGATCTCGGTCAGGTAGCGGCGCTCGGACTCCGGCAGGAGCGTCACGAACCGGGTCGGATCGGAGCCGGCCATCGCATACAGAGCCGGACCGTCCGCGTAGTACAGATCGCACGCGACGAGACGCCCGTCGCTGCCGCGCATGATGTTGGACGGGTTCTGATCGAGGGGGCCGCACCAGGGCAGCGCCCGCGCTGCCCTGGCATGGATGCGGCGCACGACGTCGACGAGCTCGGCGACGTGCGGTGCGCGTTCGGCGATGGCGGTGTGGAAGGCGACCGCGTCCTTCTCGTCGACCGCGTGGAGCCACTCCATCACCTGCAGATCGCCGCCGCCCGCGAGTCGACGGTGCGCGAACAGTCGCGGTACCTGACCGGTGTGCGCGGCTTCGCGATACAGCGCGGCCGTGTACGGTCCGACCGGATCGAACGGGCTGATGCGCACCGCGGCGACGCCGTCGGGCGAGCGCAGGGCGAAGGCCCAGTCGCCCGCGCCGCTCGGCGTCCAGCCCGCCTCGCGGAAAGCGCGCTCAGCGTCGTGATGAGAGGCCTCCGGGGGCAGGTCGTCGACGATGTCGGTCACCGGTCCAGTCTGCGCCACGCGGCGGGCACGCATCGGAAGAGAGAGCGGCGTGCCCGGGCGCCGGCTCATGCGTGCTGCCAGCCTGGCGGCGTCGGAGCGAGCTCGGCTCCGATCGCCCCGCCTTCGGCTCTGCACGGCGGACCGGGCGCCGCTGTTGTCCACGACCGGCGGTTCTCCGTGGTCGCCGGGGGTCTGCGGAGACCTACCGTGACGGGGTGACTCCTCCCGCACCGACACCCGTACCCCGGCAGCGACGACTGCGGCTCGGTGTGGGCGCCGCGGTGGCACTGGCTCTCGTCGTGCTGTCGGCCGCCGTCGGACTGGGCATCCTGCGCGGTCAGGGCGCACCGGCGGAGTCCTTCCCGGTGGGCGACCGCGCGACGGCCGCGCCGTCGTCCGACGTGCTGTACGTGCACGTGCTCGGCGCGGTCGAGCGGCCGGGACTGTATGTCGTCGGCGGTGATGCGCGGCTGGTCGATGCGGTGGCGGCCGCGGGTGGTACGACGGTCGACGCCGACCTCGCCGCGATCAACCTCGCCCGCCGGGTCGAGGACGGCGAGCAGATCCTCGTGCCCGTGGTCGGCGGGTCGGGCACCGGCTCTCCCGTCGCGGCACCCACCGACGCGCGGATCGACCTCAACGCGGCCGACCAGGCCGCGCTGGAGACGCTGCCGCGGATCGGCCCCGCCCTGGCTGCGCGCATCATCGCGTGGCGGGAGGAGAACGGACGCTTCCAGTCGGTGGACGACCTCCTCGGCGTGCCGGGCATCGGGGAGAAGCTGCTCGCGGGATTACGCGACGGGGTACGGGTGTGAAGTCCCGCGATCTCCGGCTCGTGCCGGTCGCCCTCGCGGTGTGGGCGGCGGCGCTCGTCTGCGTGTTCCAGCCCGGTCTCGCGGCGGCCTGTGCGCTCGTGTGCGGCGTCGCGGCGGGCGTCGTCCTGCTGGTGCTGCTCGCACGGGGGAGGCACGGCGCGGGGCTGGTCCTCCTGATGCTCGCGGCGGCCGCGGCCACGGCGCTGTCTGTGGGGTACGCCCTTCCGTCGCGCGAAGCCGCCGCGGGGCAGGGCGGCCGCGTGGTCGAAGCGGTGGTCGAGGTCACGTCGTCCGCGTCCACGGGTCAGGATGGGCGGCTCTGGGTCGAGGCGACCACGCAGAGCCTCGGTCCGCCGGGTCGGGCGCGCCCGGTCGCGGTGCCGGTGCGGATCGGGACCGTGCCCGCCGACGGCATCGACCTCGGCGCTCGGCTCCGCGTCGTGGGGGAGACCTCGGCGACGGAGGCGGGGGAGCGCGCGGTGCTGGTGCTCTACGCCACGACCACGGAGGTCGTGCAGCCTCCGTCCGGGGTGTTCGGCGTGGCCGCCACGGCGCGCCGCGCCTTCGTCGACCGCGCGCTGCGGCTGCCCGAGCCGGGCGGGGCGCTCCTGCCGGGACTCGCCGTGGGGGACACCAGGGCGGTGGGCTCCGACCTGGACGAAGACATGCGTTCGAGCGGTCTCAGTCACCTCACGGCCGTCAGCGGGGCGAACTGCGCGATCGTGGTGGCGGCGGTCTTCGGGCTCACGGCGCTGTGCGGTGGCGGCCGGGCGCTGCGGGTGGTGCTCGCGACCACGGCGCTCTCCGGCTTTGTGGTGCTGGTCACGCCGGAGCCGAGCGTGGTGCGCGCCGCGGTGATGGCGGGCGCGGGGATGCTGTCCGTGCTCCTAGGACGACCGAGCGCCGGTGCAGGCGTGCTCGCCCTGTCGACGATCATGATCCTGGTGTCCGATCCGTGGCTCGCCGCGACGCCCGGCTTCGCGCTGTCGGCCGCCGCGACGGGCGCACTCGTCCTGCTCGCACCGCCGTTGTCACGCGGGTTGCGACGGTGGATGCCGGGCCCGGTCGCACTGGCGATCGCGGTCCCGCTCTCGGCGCAGCTCGCGTGCGGGCCCATCATCGCGCTGTTCGCGGAACAGCAGTCGCTCATCGGCGTGGCGGCGAACCTGATCGCGGAACCCGCGGCACCGGTCGCGACCGTGGTCGGGCTGCTCGCCTGCCTCGCGGCGCCCGTGCCCGCGGTCGCCGACCTCCTGGCCGCCACCGCGTGGCTGCCCGCGACCTGGATCGCGACGACCGCCCAGGTGACCGCGGACCTGCCCGGTGCGACCATCCTGCTGCCCGCAGGGATCGGCAGCGCGGCACTGGTCGCCGGGCTCGGCGCCGCGGTCGCGCT
>NZ_SSDM01000414.1:0-2920 GCF_004794375.1 Microbacterium sp. K35
CGGCTCGTCCGGGGCCGCGGAGCCCGGGCGGTCGTGGGCGGCGTCGCCCTGGGACGCCGTCGCGACGACCGCGGCGTGACCGGGGCCGTGCGCCCCGGTGGTGCCGTGCAACCCGAGCGCGTGCATGCCGAGCAGCCCGAGCAGCACTCCGCCCGCGAGCACCACCGCGAGCAGTGCCCCGCGCAGCGCCCGTCGTTCGGTCATGCCCCGATACTACCCGCAGGGGGTATAGGTATTCGGGGCATGTTCAGCGGACGACGCCCGCGCGGGCCAGCAGCCTCCGCACCGCGATCACGACCCCGGCGACCGCGACCTCCCCGACCATGCGCGCGGCCAGCGTCGCCACGAGCACCGCGGGCACCAGGTGCTCCGGCGAGAACACCGGCAGCGCGACCAGGAACAGGGCGATCCCCGCGACGGCCCCGGCCGCCACGATCCGCCCGGCGCCCACCCGAGCGCCGCGCCGCAGCGGAAGCACGAGGTCGAGCACCAGACCGCCGAGCAGGAGCGGGACCAGCCCGAGTGGTCCGATCGGCGACACCGCGACCGTGAGCGCCCCGGCCACGAACGCCGTCAGCGTGGCGGCGCCCGGCGTGCGCGTGACCACGCGCGCCAGGAACGGCAGGGCCGTGTGCACGGCGGCGACCAGGGCGTAGGCCGGGGGCGAGGCGGCCGCGAGCACTCCGGTGACGGGAACGACCGCGAGGAACACGAGCGCCTGGATCGCACCGAGCGCCGCACTCACCAGCAGGGCGCTGGTCGGCACGCGTCGCACCGTCTTCGCCCGCCCGTCCGTCACGTCTCCGAGCCTAGAGGCCACGTCGGCCGGCCGATCACCGACGTCGCCGCGGCGTCACGTCACCCGCCCGATCGTCATTTCGGAATATTGTGGAGGCGGGGACCTGGGGAGGGGACATGACGGATTCCGTCGCGCGTGAGAGCAGGCATCTGCCGCGCGTCTCGACGAACGTGATCGGGCGACCGCGGCTCAACGCAGCCCTCGAGACGGACACCCCGCTCACGCTGCTCCGCGGGGCATCGGGCTCGGGCAAGACCACCGCGGTGGTCGGCTGGGCGTTCGTCACCTCGTCCCGCGTGGTCTGGCTCACCGTGACCCCCGGGCGTGAGAGCAGCTCCGACCTCGCGCTGGCCCTGCTGCGCGCCCTTCGCGAACAGGCGCCAGAGGGCAGGGCGTCCGCAGACCCCTCGACGGAGTCACCCGGGGAGCTGTGGGCCGCGGTCACCGAGCATCTGTGCCCGCTCACGGAGCCGCTGGTGATCGTGCTCGACGACGCCGCCGCGCTCGACCGCGAGAGCGTGTTCGACCTGTGTCGCACGATCGCCGCGCTCCCGCTCGTGCGACTCGTCGTCGCGACCAACCGGCCCAGTCCCTTCGACAGCGCCGGGCTGCGCCTGGTGATCGACACCGCGCTTCTCGGCCCGCAGGAGCTCATGTTCGACCACGACGAGATCCGCGCGATGCTCGACCCCGCCGTCGACGATGACACGGTCCGGGCGATCCAGGAGGCGACGGGCGGCTTCCCCGCGGCCGTCCGGGCGGCGGCACTGCACGGGGGCGGGTCGGCCGTCGTCGCGGCGGCATCCGCGACGATCGAGGACTACCTCCGGGCTCGCATCGAGCGGGACGACTTCGCCGAGCGGACCCTGGACGATCTCGTCCGGCTCAGCATCACCGACGCCGTCGACACCCCCCTCGCTGCCGCACTGACGGGCAACCCCGACATCGTCCACGCCCTCGAGGAATCCGAGGTGTTCGGCTTCGGGCACTGGGAGCCCGGTGAGCCCCGCCTGTTCCGGCTGGCCCCGCACGCCCGCACCCTGCTGCGCCGCGAGCTCCGCCGCACACACCCGGCCGAGATCCCCCGGTTGCGGCGCCTCGCAGTGGAGGGCGCCGTGCGGCGGGGCGCTCCGTTCGAGGGGCTGCGTCTGGCCGTGGAAGAGGACGACCTCGCCCTCGCGGCACACGTGATCATGTCGGGATGGAGCCACCTGCTCGACCACGACGGCAGGGCGGTCGTGCGACTGCTCGGCGACCTCCCGATCGCACGCCTCAAGCAGGAGCCGCTCGTGGCGATGCTCCTCGGCATCTGCCTCAACGCCAACCGGCTGCGCCGCCTGCGCGGACTCCAGCTCCTGCGCCTGGCCGTCTCGGCAGCGAACGGGCGGAAGACCCGCCTCTCGGCGACCGAGCGCCTCTTCATCTGGACGGCCGAGAGCGCGGCCCTGCGGGTCATCGGCATGCCCGACCGGGCGGGACAGGTCGCGGCCCGTGCCCTCGCGCTGTTCACGGAGACCCCCGAGAGCGAGTGGCACCGCTACGCCCGGGAGATGCCGCTGCTGTGCACCCACCTCGCGCTGTCGCTGTACTACGGAGGCCGCCGCGAACAGGCGGTGGGGCTCTTGGAGGAGGCCGCGGCTCTCGCCGGTGCGCAGGGCACCGGCAACGGGTTCCACGCCATGAGCCTGCTCGCCGGGATCCACGCCAGGGCCGGAGACCTCCCGGAGGCGCGGCACTTCGTCGGCCTCCTCCGCGACGGCGGTCACAGCCAGGAGCTGCTCGACGGCTACCGCGGCACGTTCTACCGCGTGGCCGAGGCGATGCTCGCGGTCGAGGACGGCGACCTCCACGCCGCGAAACAGCACGTACGGGCGTTCCTCCCCCACCGGGCGACGAGCGAGCACTGGACGACCATGGCCGCCGTGGAGGCGTGGATCGCGCTGCACGACGGCGACGCCGCGGGCGGGCTCGAACGCCTGGAGTCCTTCGCCAGGATGCGGGGACGCGAGGGCGCAACACCCCACGCACGACAGGCCCTCAGCCGCCCGCGGATCCTGCTGCACCTCGCGCTCGGCGACGTCCGGGCCGCCCGCGGCATCAAGCAGCGCGACGCGCCGGGCG
>NZ_SSDM01000415.1:0-8732 GCF_004794375.1 Microbacterium sp. K35
GAAGGCCGCAGCCGAGAAGGCCGCAGCCGAGAAGGCCGCAGCCGAGAAGGCCGCAGCGGAGAAGGCCGCGGCGGAGAAGGCCGCAGCCGAGAAGGCCGCAGCCGAGAAGGCGACGCACGAGGGGACCGGCGAGGAGGCGGCGGCCGACGGGGCTGCCGCGCTCGAGACCGTCACGGAGACGCCCGCCGTGGACGGTGAGGGCGTCGCGATTGCGTCCGCCACCGCGGTGGCGGACGACACGGCAGCTCCGATGTCCGCCGGCTCTGTGGGTGAAGCGGCGTCCGATGATCCGGGCGCGGACACCCTCGTCGCAGAGCTCGAACCGACCGCCGAGAGCACAGCCGTTCCCGTGCCCGCCGATGCGGTGGAGCCCGTGCAGAACCCCACAGCCGACGCGCTGACGGACGGCTCCGTCGTCGTCGTCGATCCGGAGACCTCGCAGGAGCCGCCGCTGCGTGCCGAGGGTTCCCGTGAGGACCAACCGAGCACCGAGGCGATCCGCATCCGCGGCCTGGTGAAGCAGTTCGGCGACAACCGCGCCGTCGACGGCATCGACCTGTCGGTGCCCGCCGCCTCGTTCTACGGGATCGTCGGACCGAACGGTGCGGGCAAGACCACCACGCTCTCGATCGTCGCGGGGCTGCTGCGCGCCGACGAGGGGAGCGTCGTGATCTGCGGCATCGACCAGGCCGTCGACCCTCTCGCCGCCAAGCGCGTCATGGGAGTGCTTCCCGATCGCCTTCGCACCTTCGACCGCCTGACCGGCCGACAACTCCTCTACTACTACGGACTGCTTCGCGGGCTGGCGGCTGACGTCATCGAGAAGCGCGCCGCGGATCTGGCTCGCGCCTTCGATCTCGGAGACGCGCTCAACCGCGTGGTGTCGGACTACTCCGCGGGTATGACGAAGAAGATCATGCTCGCGGGCGCGATGATCCACTCGCCCCGCGTGCTGGTGCTCGACGAGCCCTTCGAGTCGGTCGACCCCGTGTCATCCGCCGTCATCCTCGACATCCTCCGCGCCTACGTCGCCCACGGGGGCACGGTGATCCTGTCGAGCCACGGCATGGACCTGGTCGAGCGGGTGTGCTCGCGTGTGGCGATCATCGTCAACGGCGAGGTGCTCGCGGAGGGGACGATCGACGAGGTCCGCGCGGGGCAGACCCTCGAATCGCGCTTCGTCGAGCTCGCGGGCTCCAGCGGCGAGGTGGAGGGGCTGGAATGGCTGCACACGTTCTCCGACTGAGGTTCGCGCTCCTCCTCGGCGCACTCCGCGGTGAACGCCGGATCCGCACACTGCTGTCCTTCGGGGCCGTCGTCGCCGTGACGGTCGTGGTCTGCGTCGCGGTGTTCAGCCTGACCGACGCCTCCGTGCCGGTCGCCAGCGCGGTCACCGTGCTCGGCGGTGCGGCGGTGCTGCTCGGCTTCCTCGTGGGGCCGCTGCTGGTCGGGGCGGTGGACCAGCTCGACCCCCGTCGGTTCGCGGTGTTCGGCGTCGACGAGCGCCGACTGCCCTGGGTGCTCATGCTCGCCTCGCTGGTGAGCGTGCCGAGCCTCGCCCTTCTCGCCGTCTATGCCAGCGTGTGCATCGTCGCGATCGAGGCGGGCGCGCCGTGGCCACTCGCGGTGATCATGTCTCTGCTCGGCCTGTTCATCACGGCCCTGATCGCCCGGATCGGCATGGCGCTGAACGCGATGCTGCTCCCGGAGCGTCGATCGAGGGAGCTCACCGCCCTGTTCGCGCTCGCCCTGATCGTGATCGCATTCCCCGTCGCCGTGTTCCTCGGTTCGTTGCGATGGGACGGTGACGTGCCCGCGTCGATCGCGACGCTCACGTCGGTGATCGGTGTCACTCCGTTCGCTGCGGCTCCGGCCTCTGCGTTCGCCGCGGCGGCAGGAGAGACCGGGACGGCGTGGGCGAGCGGTGCCGTCGCGGTGGTCACGGCCATCGCCCTCGCCCTCGTCTGGGCGTGGTTCGTCCGTCGTCTGCTGACGACCACCGAGCGGCCCGTCACGGCACGGGAGCGCACGGGCCTCGGCTGGTTCGGCCTGCTGCCGTCCAACGCTTTCGGAGCGATCGCGTCGCGCAGCCTCGTGTACTGGCTGCGGGACCGTCGCTACATCATGAACGTGATCGTCGTGCCCGTCGCCGGGGTGCTGACGGTGCTGCCGCTCATCGTCGCCGGTGTCCCGATCGAGATCGCGGCCCTCATCCCGGTTCCGGTGATGGCGCTGTTCTTCGGCTGGCTGCCCCACAACGACATCGCCTACGACTCGACCGCGCTGTGGACGCACGTGGCGAGCGGGGTACGCGGCCTTCCCGACCGCCTCGGACGGCTCGTCCCGGTGCTCCTCGTGGCCGTGCCGGTGCTCGCGATCGCGGTGCCGCTGTCGTTGCTGCTCGTGGGGAGCTGGACCCTCCTCCTTCCGCTGGTGGGTCTCGCGGTCAGTCTCCTGCTGTGCGCCCTCGGCATCTCGAGCGTGGTGTCGGTGGTCGCACCGTACGCGGTGTCGCGACCCGGGGACAGCCCCTTCCAGCAGCCGCAGCGGCCGACGTCCCACGGTGCCTACGGCCCCGCCGCGGCGTTCCTCGGATCCATCGTCCTGAGCGTGCCGACGATCTGGCTCTTCGCCGCCACGATCGTCTCCGGTTCGGCGTTCGCACCCGCGGCGTTCTGGGTGGGGCTGTTCACCGGCGCGATCGTGCTCGCCGCCGGGGCTGTGCTCGGCGGGCGCATCTTCGAGCACAGCGGAGAGCGGCTCATGGAGTTCGTCGAGACCGCGTGACGGCCGCCCACCGGCCCCCCGACGCGGCTAGAATCGCGGAATGAGTACTCCGCTGGACAGCCCCGATCAGGGCGGCGTGGCAACGCTTGATCGCGAACTGGAAGAGCTCCTCCGGGAGGAGAACCTCGAACCGGGCGACCACGAGCGCTTCTCGCACTACGTGAAGAAGGACAAGATCCTCGAGTCCGCGATCACCGGGAAGCCGGTGCGCGCTCTCTGCGGCAAGAAGTGGACGCCGGGCCGTGATCCGGAGAAGTTCCCGATCTGCCCGACGTGCAAGGAGATCTACGAGTCGATGGTCGGCTGACCTCAGTCGGCCTCGAGGTAGACGGTCGGGATCGCCGGGTCGGACTTGCTGAGCGCCAGGGCGCGCACCGGCAGCTCCTCGCGCACGCGAAGGTGATGTGCGCGGGCGGCCGCCGTCCCGGCGACACCCTCGTGCGCGGTGTCGATGTCGCCGTCCTCGACGAGAGTGACCTGGAGCGGCCGGCCGTCCGCGTGCTCAGCGGGCGTGTCGAGCTCTTCGAACCCGTCCGAGACGACGACGGTCTCCGCCGTCGCGACGCCGTCGGACAGCGTCCGGAACGCTGCCTTCCGCCCCCCGAACGACGCCTTGTCGGCGGAGGCCTTGGCCACCCCGATCCAGGCTCCGTCGGCATCCTGCCGCGCGACCAGCTTGTACACCATGCTCGCAGTGGGGTAGCCGGACCCGGTCACGACCGACGTGCCGACGCCGTACGCGTCGACGGGTGACGCGGCGAGAGCGGCGATCGCGTACTCGTCGAGGTCGCTGGTGACGGTGATGCGCGTGCCCGTCGCTCCCAGCTCGTCCAGCTGTGCGCGGACCTCGGCGGCCACGATCGGCAGGTCACCGGAGTCGATCCGGACGCCGCCCAGCTCGGTTCCTGCCACGCGGATCGCCGTCTCGACGCCGCTGCGGATGTCGTACGTGTCGACCAGCAGGGTGGTGTCGACGCCCATGCTCGCGACCTGGGCGCGGAAGGCGTCCTCCTCGGAATCGTGCAGCAGCGTCCACGAGTGCGCCGCCGTGCCCATCGTGGGGATGCCCCACGTGCGGCCGGCTTCCAGGTTGCTCGTGGCGGTGAAACCCGCGATGTAGGCGGCGCGGGCCGCGGCGACGGCGGAGCGCTCGGCCGCACGGCGAGATCCCATCTCGGCCAGCGGTCGCTCACCGGCTGCGATGCTCATGCGCGCCGCGGCCGTCGCGACCGCGGAGTCGTGGTTGAGCACGCTCAGCGCGAGGGTCTCCAGGACGACGGCATCCGCGAAAGATCCCTCCACCGTGAGGATGGGGGAGCCGGGGAAGTAGAGCTCGCCCTCGCGGTACCCGCGGACCGAGCCCGTGAAGCGGTAACGCTCGAGGTGGGAGAGCGTCTCGGTGTCGACGACCTGCTCGTCGCGCAGGAAGCGCAGCTCGTCGTCGCCGAACCGGAAGTCGCGGAGCAGGCTCAGCAGGCGCCCGGTGCCCGCGACGACGCCGAAGCGCCGGCCGCCGGACAGCCGACGCGAGAACAGCTCGAACACGCTCGGACGGAACGCGGTGCCGTCCCGGAGCGAGGCGGCGAGCATCGTGAGCTCGTAACGGTCGGTGAGCAGCGCCGTCGACGTGGTCATCCGCCCAGCATAGTGAGCCGCGATACGCGCGCCCTGCCGCGCGCGGGTAGGCTGGGGAGTCATGAATGACGCGCCGATCGGGATCTTCGACTCCGGTGTCGGCGGGCTCACGGTGGCCAGGGCCATCCGCGCCCAGCTGCCCAGAGAATCCTTCGTCTACATCGGCGACACCGCGCACTCGCCCTACGGCCCGAAGCCGATCGCCGACGTGCGCCGCTACGCTCTCGAGGTGCTCGACACCCTGGTCGACCAGGGCGTGAAGATGCTCGTGATCGCCTGCAACACGGCCTCGGCGGCGATGCTGCGCGATGCGCGCGAGCGCTATGACGTCCCGGTGGTGGAGGTCATCGGCCCCGCGGTGCGCCGAGCCGTCTCGACCACGCGCAACGGCCGGGTCGGCGTGATCGGCACGGTCGGCACGATCGGCTCCCGCGCGTACCAGGACATGCTCGAGGTGAACGAGCGCCTGCAGGTCTTCACGGCCGCCTGTCCGCGGTTCGTCGAGTTCGTCGAGGCCGGGGTCACCGGAACCCCGGAGGTGCTCGCCGTCGCGGAGGAGTACCTCGCGCCGCTGCGAGAGGCCGACGTGGACACGCTCGTCCTCGGCTGCACCCACTACCCGTTCCTCCGGGGTGCCATCAGCTACGTGATGGGCGAAGGCGTGACCCTCGTGTCGAGCGATGACGAGACGGCCGGCGACGTCTATCGTCAGCTCGTGCGCGGCGATCTGCTGGCCCCTGCGGATGCCACCGCCACCTACGTCTACGAGGCGACGGGCGACTCGGCCGACGATTTCACCGCGCTCGCCAACCGGCTGATGGGCCGCGAGGTGCGTGACGTGCAGCTCGTCCACACCGGCGTCATCACCCTCCCCGACCCCGCGCTCGACGCGCGCTGATCCGCTCGCCCGTCCCGAACCGAGAGAAGCCCATGACCGACATCGTCCGTGCCGACGGCCGTTCCGCCTCGCAGCTGCGCGAGATCACCATCGAGCGCGGCTGGAGCGCGCAGGCCGAGGGATCGGCCCTGATCAGCTTCGGGGGCACCAAGGTGCTGTGCACCGCCTCGTTCACGAACGGCGTGCCGCGCTGGCTCACCGGCAAGGGCAAGGGCTGGGTGACGGCGGAGTACGCGATGCTCCCGCGCGCGACCAACAGCCGCAACGACCGCGAGAGCGTGAAGGGTCGCATCGGCGGTCGCACGCACGAGATCTCGCGGCTCATCGGCCGTGCCCTGCGCGCCGTGGTCGACACCAAGGCGCTCGGCGAGAACACGATCGTGATCGACTGCGACGTGCTGCAGGCCGACGGCGGCACCCGCACGGCGGCCATCACGGGCGCCTACGTCGCCCTCGCCGACGCCATCGAGTGGGGCCGCGAGAAGAAGTTCATCGGGCGCAACTCGACGCCGCTGCTCGACTCGGTCGCGGCGGTGTCGGTCGGGATCGTTGACGGCGAGCCCCTGCTCGACCTCGCGTATGTCGAGGACGTGCGCGCCGAGACCGACATGAACGTGGTCGTGACCGGTCGCGGCCTGTTCGTCGAGGTGCAGGGCACCGCCGAGGGGGCGCCGTTCGACAAGCGCGAGCTCGACGCGCTCCTGGAGCTGGGACTCGCGGGCTGCGAAGACCTGAAGGCGCGGCAGCTCGCGGCGCTGGCGGGGGAGTGACCGTGCGCGTCGTCCTGGCGACCCACAACCCGCACAAGGTCGAGGAGTTCCAGCAGATCGTCGCCCAGGCCAGGCCCGACCTGGAGGTGGTCGGCTATGACGGCCCCGAGCCCGTGGAGGACGGCGTGACCTTCGCGGAGAACGCGCTGCTCAAGGCCAGGGCGGCCGCCGCGCACTCCGGGCTTCCGGCGCTCGCCGACGACTCGGGCATCTGCGTGGACGTGCTCGGCGGATCACCCGGTGTGTTCTCCGCGTACTGGGCCGGACAGAAGAAGGACGCGGTGGCGAACCGGGAGCTACTGCTCGACCAGCTCCGCGACATTGCCGACCCGCACCGAGCCGCACACTTCACGTCGACGATCGCGCTCGTGGTCCCGGGTGGGGCCGAGCACGTGGTCGAGGGGATCTGGCCGGGACGGCTCGCGCACGCGGCGTCCGGCGACGGCGGCTTCGGCTACGACCCCGTGTTCGTCCCGGACGGCCAGGACGCGGGAGCCGAGCGCACGGTCGGGGAGTTCACCGCCGAGGAGAAGCAGGCGCAGTCGCACCGCGCCCGCGCCTTCACCGCCCTGATGCCCCTGCTCGCAGGACTCTGACCTGGGCGGCCGCGGAGAAGTCCTGCTGACGGTGAGAATCGTTACCCTTCCCGACTAGCCAGGATCGGCCGTTCCGGGGCGATCCCCGGTCTAGCCTGGAGGCATGCACGATCACGCGCCCGCGCCCGGCGGTCTCCGCTCGGCGAGCAGCAGACGCCTGCTCGCCATCTCGTTGACGCTGACCGCCACGGTCATGATCGTGCAGGTGGTCGGCGCTCTGCTCACCGGATCGCTGGCGCTGCTCGCCGACGCGGCCCACATGTTCACCGATGCCTCCGCGCTCGTGATCGCGCTCATCGCGGCCACCGTCGCCGCCCGACCCGCGGACGACCGTCGGACGTTCGGCTACCAGCGCGCCGAGGTCTTCGGCGCGCTGATCAACGCGGTGATCCTGGTCGCGCTGGCCACCGTGGTGGCCGTCCAGGGGGTCGAGCGCCTGCTGAATCCGAACACGGTGGAGGTCGCCGGCGGTCTCATGCTCGTCGTCGCGGTCGTCGGCCTGGTGGCCAACGCCGTGTCGATGTGGCTGCTCAGCCGAGCCCAGAAGACCAGCATCAACGTGCGCGGGGCCTACCTGGAGGTGATGGGCGACCTGCTGGGCTCGCTGGCTGTCATCGTCGCGGCCGCCGTGATCCTGCTCACGGGCTGGATGCCGGCCGACGCCATCGCTTCGCTGTTCATCGCGGCCATGATCATCCCGCGGGCGATCTCGCTGTTGCGCGAGGTCTTCTCGGTGCTGTCCGAATCGGCTCCGAAGGGCACGGCCGTCAGCGAGATCCGCACACACCTGCTCGGCTATGCAGGGGTGGTCGGCGTGCACGACGTGCACGTGTGGCAGCTCACGCGCGGAGCCCCGGTGTTCACCGCCCACGTGAGTGTGGAGCCCGCGCTCCTGGCGGACGGGCGCTCCGCCGCTCTCCTCGCCGAGATGCAGTCGTGCCTCGCCGACCACTTCGACGTGGCGCACTCCACCTTCCAGATCGAGCCAGCCGAGCAGTCGGACTGCGAGCCGCACCACGCGTGACACGGCGACCGGCGCTCACTCCTCGACGGTGATCTCGTCGGGGGTTTTGTCCGGCCGGAGGCCCCGCCACCGCGCGTGACGGAGGATGCCGTCCGGTGTCCAGTTGCCGAACTCGACCTCGCCCACGAGCTCCGGTCGCACCCACAGCGCGTCCGAGGCGTCGGGCCTCGGCACGCCGTCGAGCGGCGGAGCGGACACCCGCAGCGGCTCGAGGCGCGCCATCAGCTCGCGGAGCATCCGGTCGCTGAACCCCGTGCCGACCCGTCCGACGTAGCGCAGTTCTCCCTCGTCGGGCACGGCCAGCAGCAGGGACCCGAGCGTGCCGTCGCGTTCGCCCTTGCCCGGACGGATGCCCACGATCACGGCCTCCTGCATGCGCGTGTTCTTCAGCTTGAGCCAGGACGGTGAGCGGACGCCGGGGCGGTAGCGGGACGCGGGGTCCTTCACCACGACGCCCTCGAGACCGAACTCGTCGCTCGCGCCGAGGGCCGCGTCCACGTCGTCGAACACCGGCGGCACCTGGACCGGCGCCTCGAGGTCGGCGACCAGGTCTTCCAGCAGCGTGCGGCGTTCGCGCAGCGGCATGCCCGTGAGGTCGTGCCCGTCGAGCCGGAGCAGGTCGAACAGCATGTAGACGACGGGCGTGCGCACCACCTCGCGCTCGATCTCGCGCGGGCGGGTCAGGTGCATCCGGTTCTGCAACAGGGAGAAGCTCGGCCGTGCGTGGGCGTCGAACGCGACGATCTCCCCGTCGACGATCGCCTCGTCGACCGGGAGGAACGGCGCCCCGTCGGCCGTGAGCTCGGGGTATCGCGCGGTGATGTCGGTGCCGCGCCGGGCGTGGAGCAGCATACGGCCGTCGCGCCAGGTGCCGATCGCCCGGATCCCGTCCCACTTCACCTCGACCCACGACGGGGAGCTGAGGCCCCGAGCGAGCGCCGGCGTGCCGGTCTCGGCGAGCATCGGGTCGAGCGAGGGCAGTGTGGTGCCCGCGGTGGGCGCGGCGGCGGTGGCCAGCGGGC
>NZ_SSDM01000416.1:0-4987 GCF_004794375.1 Microbacterium sp. K35
ACGCCCCGGTGCGCGTCCGCGCCCCGGGGCGTCGAAGAAGGCCCCGGCGCCCGCGACCCGCAAGGTCGTGTTCGACGCCGCACCCGCCGCGGCGGAGGAGCCGCGCACGTTCCGGCTGGGCGCCGTGCCCGGTGCCACTCCCGGCACCTGGATCGACCGGTGGAAGCAGCGCCTCCCCGACGTGCCCCTCGAGCTCGTCCCGATCGAGGTGGCCGCGCAGCGCTCGGCTCTCGACGACCTCGACGCCGCCCTCGTCCGCCTGCCGCTCGACGACGCGTCGTTGCACGTGATCCCGCTGTACGACGAGGTGCCCGTGGTCGTGGCCGCCGCGGACTCCCACCTGATGGCCGCGGACGAGCTCACCCCCCGCGACCTGGACGGCGAGGTGCTCATCGCGCTGAGTGACGACGTGTGGGGCGGCCTCGCGCTCCCCGGGACGACGGCCGCGCGGTTCGCACCCCTCGCCACGTCCGACGCGATCGCCACCGCGGCCTCGGGCGTGGGCGTGGTGATCGTGCCGATGTCGCTCGCACGCCTGCACCACCGCAAGGACGCCGACCACCGCGTGCTGGCGGGCGGCCCCGTGTCGACCGTCGCGCTGGCCTGGCGCCGCGACCGGACGACGCCCGACGTCGAGGCGTTCGTCGGGATCGTGCGCGGACGCACCGCGAACTCGTCCCGCTGAGCGCGTCGGCGCCGTCCCGGCCCCTCGTTAGAATCTCCTGATGGCCTCGCTCCTCTATGTCTGCGTGCGTCCCGAGGTCGGGGCGGCCGACGCCGAGCACGCCTCCTTCCGCCGGGCGCTCGGCGTCGACGTGGTCGACCGGCTCGACCTCCTGCATGAGCCGCTGAGCCCCGCGCATCTGGAGCGCTACCGGGGCATCGTGATCGGGGGATCGCCGTTCAACGTGAGCGACCGGGTGAAGAGCCCGACGCAGCAGCGCGTGGAGGCCGATCTGGAGACGATCGCGCACGCCGCGACCGCGGCCACCGTGGCGGCGTTCTTCACGTGCTTCAGCATCGGCGTGCTCACGCGGATGCGGGGCGGCGAGGTGGTCACGACCATGCCGGAGCCGGCGAGCGCGACCGTGATCCGCACGACGGCGGAGGGCGACGCCGACCCCGTGTTCGGGCCGAGCGGGCCCGCGCTCACGGTGTTCACCGCGCACAAGGAGAGCGCCGCGGCCGTGCCTCCGGGCGCGGTGCTGCTCGCCACGAACGACGCCTGCCCCGTGCAGGCCTACCGGGTGGGGTCGCACCTGTACGCGGCGCAGTTCCACCCGGAGCCCACGCCGCGCGACTTCGCCGACCGGATGACGTTCTACCGCACCACGGGCTACTTCGACCCCGAGCGGTTCGACGCCGTGCAGCGGGAGGTGCTCGCGGCGTCGGTCACCGAGGGGGCCGCGCTGCTGCGGCGCTTCGCGGAGACCTTCGTCTGAGCCGTCACCGCGCCCTCACGCGGAGGCGCCACCGCGCAGCAGCTCGATCCGCTCGCGGAGATACGACTCCAGGGGCATGAAGCCGCCCGCGGTGCTCCACCGCACCGACGGCACCCCGTCGACGAGGGCGAGCGGGCCCGAGGAGCCGCCCGCGTCCACCCCGGCGACGTCGATCACGCTCCAGCCCACGTGCACCACCTCGCCCTCCCGGAAGCCACCGCGCAGAGCCTCCGCTCGGCGCTCGGCGCGCGCCCGTGCCGACTCGGCCGTGTAGCCGCGGCGTCCGGGGTCGGCCGCCCGCAGCACCTCGGCGGTGGCGAGGGCGTGCGTGTCGGTGAGCAGCAGCACGCCCAGATGCCAGGCGTCCCCCACGCGCACGATGCGGCGACCCCGCCAGCGCGACTCCCGTTCCTCGCCGAGCCCCTCGCGCGGCACCCCGGCGAGCGCGGCCACCGCGTCGGTCAGCAGGGCGGAGGCGGAGGTCACAGCTCCCCCTGCCTGGTGCGGTCGGCGAGGGCGGGCCCGACCACCGGAGCGCGGTCGCCGCGGAGGGTCATGCCGATCAGCGGGTACAGCAGCACGGACAGCATGCCGGCACCGACGAGCGCCGCGGCCGTGCCCGTGTCGAGCATGTCCTGATCCACGCCGATACCGGTGACGGCCACGATGATGGGCAGACCGGTCGCGGCGAGCAGGCCCAGGGCGGTGCGGTCGCGCAGGCCCGCTCCCGCCGGCGCGGACAGTTGTGCGGCCGACCCGCGGAACACCAGCAGCGCGACCAGGAACACCGGCACCAGCGCCAGTGCCGTCGGCGACGACCGCAGCGCGTCGAGGTCGAACGTGACGCCGGTGTAGAGGAAGAAGATCGGCACGAGGAAGCCGAACGCGATCGCCTCGATCTTGCTCTCCACCTCCTCGGCGTCCTTCTTCGGGGCCCGCGCCATGATGATCCGCCAGATCGCGCCGGCGACGAACGCCCCCAGCAGCATGTCGAGGTCGAGCATCACGCTGAGTCCGACCAGGGCGGCGATCAGCAGGATCACGAACCGCACCCCGAACTGGTCGGAGGTGTGCAGCGTCGCCCGCACGATGCCGTGCAGTCGCCCGTGCGGCATGCGGTGGGCGATCAGGACGGCGAGTCCGGCGAGCACCACGAAGGTCAGCAGGACCGCGGTCGCCAGGGGCGTGGTCCTGGTGCTGAGGAACAGGGAGATGGCGATCAGCGGCAGGAACTCCCCGACCGCCCCGATCGTGCTGATCGCCCGGCCGAACGGGGTGTCCAGCTCCCGCGCATCGCGGAGGATCGGCATGAGCGTGCCGAGGGCGGTGGAGCTGAGGGCGATCCCGATGACGACCATGCCCTCCCCCGGCGCGAAGAAGAACCCGAGCCCGATCCCGAGCAGCACGCTGAGCAGCCACCCGAGCGACGCCCGCGCGAGCGGCTTCCCGGCGACCGTGCGGAAGTCGATCTCGGAGCCGGCGACGAAGAACAGCACGGCCAGGCCGAAGTCGCTCAGCTTCTCCAGCAGCGGACCCGGCTCGACCCAGCCGAGCACGGCGGGGCCGACGAGGATCCCCAGCACGAGCTCGAACACGATGATCGGCACGCGCACGAGCGGCCGGACGCCCCGGGCGAGCAGAGGGGCGGCGACCGCCAGCAGGGGGATCAGCACCAGGCCGACGTCGCTCGCGTCCACGGTCTCAGGGTAGCGACGCCCCCGGCGATTCGCTCCCCGCCCGCGCGACACGGCAGAATCGAGGCACACCCTGGAGGAGCCCCCATGAGCCAGCCCGATACCGCCCGCCTGCTGATCGCCTGCGACGACCAGCCCGGCATCGTCGCCGCGGTCGCCGGTGTGCTCGCGCGGCACGGTGCGAACATCATCTCGCTCGACCAGCACTCCACCGACTCCGAGGGCGGACGCTTCTTCCAGCGCACCGTCATCCACCTCCCCGGTCTGGCCGCCGCGCGCCCCGCGCTCGAGGCCGACATCGCCGACGTCGCGGAGCGCTTCGGCATGGAGTGGTCGCTGCACGACGTGTCCCGGCGCAAGCGCGTCGCGATCTTCGTGTCCAAGTACGACCACTGCCTCATGGAGCTGCTGTGGCGCACGCAGCGCGGGCAGCTCGACATCGACATCACCATGGTCGTGTCGAACCATCCCGACCTCGCCGAGGCCGTGCGCTCGTTCGGCGTGCCGTTCGTGCACATCCCCTCGGGCGACAAGCAGGCCATGGAGGAGCGACAGCTCGAGCTGCTGCAGGGCAACGTCGACCTGGTCGTGCTCGCCCGCTACATGCAGATCCTCACGGACGACTTCATCACGCGCCTCGAAGCCCCCGTCATCAACATCCACCACTCGTTCCTGCCCGCGTTCATCGGCGCCAACCCGTATGCCAGGGCCAAGGAGCGCGGCGTGAAGCTGATCGGGGCGACCGCGCACTACGCCACGGCCGACCTCGACGAGGGGCCGATCATCGAGCAGGACGTCACGCGGGTGACGCACTCCGAGTCCGCCGCCGAACTGCAGAGCCGCGGCGCCGACGTCGAGCGCCTCGTGCTCGCCCGGGCCGTGCAGTGGCACGCCGAGGACCGCGTGATCGTGCACGGCCGCTCGACCGTCATCCTCTGACCCGCCTCACGTCTCCGGGAGCCCGGCGAGCACGTCGACGGCGAGACCGTGGGACGCCGCGGTGGGGAGTGACGGTCGTACCTCGCCGTTGTCGGGTTCATTCTCGCCGCGGGTGCAGCGATCGCAGCGCTGCCTGGCGGGGTAGCTGTCAGCGCCGTGCTGTACACGGTTGGTGCGGGCGCAGTTGCGGCGATCGCGACCGTGGCAGGCAACGCGTCCGGCGAAGGTCGCTGCCTCAAGCTCGACGTCCCGTCGTTCATTCCCACGAGCGTGAAGTGTTAGGTTTGCCCGCATGCTCTGGGTGATGATGTCTGCGATGTTCTTCTTGGTGGTGTTCTTCGCCATCGCGAGCAGGTCACATAAGAAGCACCGCAAGAACCGACGTACGCCGCGCGAGTAGAGCCGGCAGTGGGCGTAGTTCCGCAGCGATCGCCCGCGCTTCCGCCCGACGGAAGTGCGGGCGTTTTGCTGCACAGACCGACACGGGTGCACTGAGATCGCCAACGAATCACTCCCAGGCATGCCGGTTCTCCCGAATCCGGCTATCAAGCTCAGAGGTCGCACGGGATAGTCGATCAGGCAGCCTCTCGTCCCGGATCCACTCGACGAGGACACGCCCATCGACAAGCCCGGCGGCGAGCTCGGCGAACACGTCGGCGGCGGTGGTGCCGCGGGCGAGCGGAGCCGCCTGGCCCAGCCACAGCGACTGCAGCTCGCCGAGGTTCTGCTCCCCGGCCGCCGTGCGGAAGCGCCCCGTGAGCCAGTTCTGCATCGGGAAGGGGGCGATGGTGCCGCTCGCCTCGATCGCCCGCACGGCGCGGTTGCGGGCGCCGCGCGCGAGCCGTCCGCTCATCGCCCGGGTCAGGACGGTGTCGTCCGCGGCGGTCGCGCGGATCGCGTCCCGGTGCGCCG
>NZ_SSDM01000042.1:0-9023 GCF_004794375.1 Microbacterium sp. K35
GGGTGGACGCGCTGACGCTGAGCCGGGCGGCGGCGCTCGACGCGCACGCGGCCGAGCTGCGCCGCATCGAGCGCGACCTGCACGACGGGGCGCAGAACCGGCTGGTGAACGTGGTGATGATGCTGGGGATCGCGGAGCGTGCGCAGGAGACGGGCGGCGACGTCGGAGAACCGCTGCGGCGGGCGCAGGATGCCGCGGCCGACGCCCTCGCCGGTCTGCGGCGCACGGTGCACGACATCTACCCGCCGATCCTCGACGAGCTGGGCCTGGAGGGCGCGCTCGCGTCGCTCGCCGGGCGCAGCGTGGTGCCGTGCGCGCTGGAGACCGCCGGGGTGGGCCGGGTACCGGCGGCGGTGGAGTCGGCGAGCTACTTCGTCGTGGCGGAGGCGCTGACCAACGTGAACAAGTACGCCGCGGCGACGCGCGCCACGGTGCGGGTCGAGCGGGAGGGCGAGCTGCTGCTGATCGCGGTGGAGGACGACGGCGTCGGCGGGGCGGTCGAGCGGCCGGGCGGGGGTCTCGCCGGAATCCGTCGCCGGATCGAGGCCTTCGAGGGCACGCTCGACGTGACGAGCCCGGCCGGCGGGCCGACCGTGCTGAGGACGGAGCTGCCGTGCGGATCGTGATCGCGGAGGACGACACCCTGCTGCGGGAGGGGCTGGCGCTGCTGCTGCGCAGCGAGGGTTTCGACGTGATCGGTGCCGTGCCCGACGCCGAGGGCTTCCTCGCGCTGCTCGACGATGCCGATGCGGCGGTGCTCGACGTGCGGATGCCGCCGACCTTCACGAGCGAGGGCCTCAAGGCGGCCGCCGAGGCGCGGGCCCGCCGTCCCGGCTTCCCGGTGCTGGTGCTGTCCGCCTACGTGGAGGATCGCTACGCGGGGGAACTGCTCGCCGCGGGAGCCGACGGTCTGGGCTACCTGCTGAAGGAGCGGGTGGGCAAGGTCGCGGCGTTCGTCGACGCCCTGCGCCGCGTGGCCGCCGGGGGCACCGTGATGGACCCCGAGGTGATCTCGCAGCTGCTCAGCCGCCGTCGCGCCGACGACCCCGTACAGACCCTCACCCCGCGCGAGCGCGAGGTGCTGGGCCTCATGGCCGAGGGGCTCGACAACACCACGATCGCCGAGCGGCTGTTCGTCACGGAGACCGCCGTGAGCAAGCACATCGGCAACATCTTCGCCAAGCTCGGCCTCTCGTCGAGCGACAGCGGGCATCGCCGCGTCCTCGCCGTGCTCGCCTACCTGCGCAGCTGACGCCGTCGCACCTCTCCGAAGAAGTTCGGTATTCGGTGTTGCTAGGTACCGGTACTCAGTGTTACTTTGTACCGGTACCCAGCAACACTGAGTACTGAACCGAGAAGGAGAGGGGGACCACATGGGCAAGCAGATGACCGAGATGCTCAAGGGCACCCTGGAGGGCATCGTGCTGGCCCTCCTCGCCGAGCAGCCGGCCTACGGCTACGAGATCACCACGCGCCTGCGCGACCACGGCTTCACCGACACCGCCGAGGGCACCGTCTACGCCCTGCTGGTGCGCATCGAGCAGAAGAAGCTCGTCGACGTCGAGAAGGTGCCGAGCGAGAAGGGCCCGCCCCGCAAGGTGTACACCCTGAACGCCGCGGGCCGGCAGGAGCTGGAGGAGTTCTGGACCACCTGGAACTTCCTCACGACGCACATCGAACGACTGAACACCACTCACACGAACACCCCCAGCGAGGAGAACTGACATGGCCGCCAAGTGGATCGAAGCGCTCACCGGATCGCTCGAGCAGAAGAAACAGTACAAGCAGGCGAAGGCGCGGATCGAGGCTCTGCCCGAGCCGTACCGCACGGTCGCCAACGCCCAGCACCGCTACACGATGTACTACGGGGGGATCACCGACGGCGACACGCTCGTGCAGATCTTCCTCGACCTCGCCGACCTGTGGGAGCGCGCCGCGATCGACGGCACCCCGATCGACGACATCATCGGCGCCGACCCGGTCGAGTTCGCCGAGACCTACGCCGAGGCCTACGGGGGCACCCAGTGGGTCGACAAGGAGCGCGCCCGGCTGACCAAGGCCGTCGAGGACGCGAAGAAGAAGGAGCAGTCATGACGAACACCGCCCTCTCGGTGCGAGGCATCGAGAAGTCCTACAAAGACCTGCACGTGCTGCGCGGCGTCGACTTCGAGGTGGAGCGGGGATCGATCTTCGCCCTCCTCGGGTCGAACGGTGCCGGCAAGACCACGATGGTGCGGATCCTCTCCACGCTGCTGAAGGCCGACGCCGGCACGGCGACCGTGCAGGGCGTCGACGTCGCCGCGAACCCCCTCGGCGTCCGCGAGAAGATCAGCCTCACCGGGCAGTTCGCCGCGGTCGACGAGATCCTCACCGGGCGCGAGAACCTCGTGCTGGTCGCGAAGCTGCGGCACCTGTCCGACCCGGGCGGGGTCGCCGACCGCCTGCTGGCCACCTTCCGCCTGACGGACGCCGGTGGCCGCAAGGTCGGCACCTACTCGGGCGGCATGCGGCGGCGGCTCGACATCGCGATGAGCCTGGTCGGCGACCCCGAGGTGATCTACCTCGACGAGCCGACCACGGGCCTCGACCCCGAGGCGCGCATCGAGGTGTGGGACGTCGTGAAGCAGCTCGCGCACAGCGGCACCACGGTGCTGCTCACCACGCAGTACCTCGACGAGGCGGAGCAGCTGGCCGACCGGATCGCGATCCTGCACGAGGGCCGCATCATCGCGAACGACACCCTCGCCGGGCTGAAGCAGCTGCTCCCGCCCGCGCAGGTCGAGTACGTCGAGAAGCAGCCCACCCTCGAGGAGATCTTCCTCACCCTGATCGGACCCTCACGGAAGGACGCAGCATGAGCACGCACTTCGCCGCCGACACGGCGACCCTCACCGGCCGCTCCATGCGGCACATCTTCCGCAGCCCCGACACGATCATCACCACCGCGGTCACCCCGATCGCGCTGATGCTCCTGTTCGTGTACGTCTTCGGCGGCGCGCTCCAGCAGAGCACCGGCACCGACAACTACGTGAACTACCTGCTGCCGGGCATCCTGCTCATCGCGATCGCGTCGGGCATCGCCTACACCGCGTTCCGGCTGTTCACCGACATGCAGAGCGGCATCTTCGAGCGGTTCCACTCCATGCCGATCGCCCGATCGAGCGTGCTGTGGGCCCACGTGCTGACGTCGCTCACGGCGAACGCGATCACCCTCGCGATCATCTTCGGCGTCGGCTTCCTGATGGGCTTCCGCACCGGGGCGAGCGTGTGGGCCTGGCTCGGAGTGATCGGCATCCTGATGCTGTTCACCCTCGCGCTGACGTGGCTGGCGATCATCGCCGGCCTGAACGCCAAGACGGTCGACGGGGCGAGCGCGTTCTCGTATCCGCTGATCTTCCTGCCGTTCATCAGCTCGGCGTTCGTGCCGACCGACACCATGCCCGCACCCGTGCAGTGGTTCGCCGACAACCAGCCGGTCACCTCGATCGTCAACACCATCCAGGCGCTGTTCGCCGAGCGGCCCGTCGGCGATGACATCTGGATCGCCCTCGCCTGGTGCGTCGGCATCCTCGTGGTCGCCTACGTGTTCGCGATCATCTCCTACCGGAAGAAGGTCAGCTGATCGTCGCCAAGCGGAACGGAACGCTCCGTCCGGGGTCTCGCACCCCGGCCGGGGCGTTTCGCTGCGCTCGGCCGCACGGTATGGCAGGCAGAGATCTCCTTCACATCATGGGGAAACCGGGTACGCGGAGACCATGAGCACGGACGCGACAGTGATCACGGCAAGACTCAGACCGATCGCCACACCACCGATCACATGCGGCGAGGCCCTCTTGATGAGTGCGATGACGAGCATGGCCACCTCGATGAGCGTGATCACGAGGAGAGCCGCCTTCGTGCCGTCGATCACGACGTTGGCGACATCGTCTCTGCATGAGAACGCGCACCCGTCCCCTCGCATCGCAGTGAGAAAGACGAGAAGCACGCCGCCGCCGGCAACCACGATCTGAGCCGCCGCCCAGAGTCCCGCAGCGACGTACCGTCGCCGTGGGACGCGCGGGAACCGCGCCTGACTGCGGGGCTCGGTCACGAGAAGTCCGTCATCATGTGTTGGACGAACGCTCGCGGATCGGACATGTAGCTCTTATAGGAGCTATGGATCCGACTGTCAATCGGCGCCCCCGCCTGGCATCTGGCGGCTTCGCGACCAGCCCGTCGGCGAGGACATCTGAATCGCCCGACTCCGGCCGCGCGGTCTGCAGGATCTCGCGCCCGGAAGGAGCCGAGCGCGCCGACGCTCGTTCAGGGCGGGAGGTCTCCTTCACGCCCCCGGAACGCGCCGTCCTCAGCGCAGGCCGAGCGGACCGAGGATCACACGGCGACCGCTGCGCACCCACACGGCACCGTCGGCGCGATGCTCCGCGCGGGTCGCGAAACGGTACCGGTACGACACCGCCCGCACCCATCGCGGCCGTTCACCGTGGAACGGGTCGACGCGCAGCATCCGCAGGGTCGGGCCGTCGGCCTCGAGCAGTCGCAGCAGGAACACCGTGAACCAGTCGTCCAGCGAGTGCCCGAGCGGCAGGAACCACATCAACCAGTCCAGCCGCAGGTGGTACGGGGCGAACTGCCGCGGCACGCGCCGCACGTCTCCGGGCTTGCCGCGGAACCCGTACTCCCGCCAGTGCACCCCCTCCTCGTCGTCCGACCCCTCCACCACGATCTCGATGCGTTCCCGCGTCACCGTGCCGAAGGCGCCGTAGGCGTTGGCGAGCTGCCACCGGTGGAAACTCGCGTTCATCAGCTGCCGCCGCGCGAACAGGTTCCGCACGGCCGGCACGCTCAGCACCACGAACAGCACGCCGACGGCCGAGGTCACCACGACCCACCACAGCGGCATCCCCGACACGGTCCAGGGCAGCGCCGTCTCGGGTGCCCGCTCGGCCGCGCCCACCCCCGGCAGCCCGATCGCCGAGAAGCCGAGCACGATCGTCGCCGCGTTCAGCCACGCGAAGTTGCCGGTGAGCACGAGCCACAGCTGGGTCGCGATCACGACACCGCCGGCGACCGCGCCGACGATCTGCGGCACCGGCCCCGGTACCCACAGCGACAGGACGGGAGCGAACAGGAAGAACGGCACGACCAATTGCGCGACGTGGTTGCCGATGACCTCCAGCCTGTGGAACCACCGCGGCAGCAGGTGCGCCCGGCGGCTGAGCGGGCCCGGCATCGGCTGCGTCTCGTGGTGGAACGTCATGGCGGTGAGGTCGCGCCACTCGCGCCCGCCGCGGATCTTGATCATCCCGGCACCGAACTCCAGGCGGAACAGCAGCCACCAGAACAGCACGATCACCACGACCGGCGGCGGCTGGTCGTTCGACCCCAGGAACGCCGCCAGGAACCCGGCCTCGAGCAGCAGCATCTCCCACCCGAAGGAGTAGAACGTCTGCCCGATGCTCACGACCGACATGTACCCGAACCACAGCGCGAGGAAGCACACCATCGGCAGCCACGGCGGCCCGAGCTGCGGCACCCCCGCGACCAGCAGCACACCCACCGCGATCCCGGCCCACGACAGCGCCACGAGCCGCCGGTCGGTATAGCGCCAGCGGGTGAACAGCGTGGGGTGCAGCAGCTTCCGTCGCTCGCTCTTCTGCGCGACCCAGTCGAGCAGGGCCGGGGCGGGCAGCAGTCCGTGCTCGCCGAGCAGGGCGCGGAACTGGTTGAGCGTGGAGACGAACGCGACCACGTACAGCGCCGCGATGCCCCGCTGCAGGACCTCGCGGGCGAACCCGAAGTCGACCGCCGCGAACCCGTCCACGGCCACAGGCTACGCCGGCCGCCGCACGCCGGTCAGGGGGTTGCGTCCGTCGTTCGAGGGCTGCGCTCCCTGCTCAGGCGCCGGCCGCTGAGCGAGCGCATCGAGACGACGGGCCCGAGGCGCGTCAGTTCTGCATCGCGATCTGCTGCCCCTCGACGAGAGGGTGCACGGCGAGCGCGGTGCCGTCGAGGTCTTCACGGTGCATGTCGACCCCGGTGATCTGACTGTTCTCGTACGTCGTGTAGTAGTAGACGCCCCGGTCGGTGTTGCAGCAGGACGAGTAGATCGTGATCTCATACTTCTCCTCGTCGCCCACCTGCACGCACCCGCGCTGCTGGGCGACGGAGCCGAGGATCTGGAAGAACTGGCTCAGCGACTCCGACTCGGTGGTGCCGCAGACCGAGTTCATGCGGGTGAACACCGCCTTGATGAAGCGCGACGACGACGACAGGTCGCCGGGCAGCCCGATCCCGCCCATGCCGCGGCTGTACAGGTCGAGCGACTGATCCGGCGCGAACGTGTTGTCGGGCTGGCGGCGCGTGAGGTGCCGGTAGTCGTTCAGGCGGAAGCTCTGGATGTCGAACGTGGGGTTGTTCGTGAGCACGCCCCACGGGTTGTCGTACACCTTCAGTCCGTCACGCACGCTCTCCACCACGATCGAGGCGGTCCGGTCGGCGATGATCCAGTGCAGCGGCGACAGCGGGAACTCCGCGCTGAAGGAGATGTCGACGAGGCTCACGGATCGCAGCGCGTCCTTCACCTGGGCGACGGTCTCGAACTGCCCGAGCACCCAGGGGATGAACTCGAACGGGGTGATCTCCGTGCCGCCCGATCCCTCCGCGGGGTAGAAGGCGTTGTCGGGGAAGTTGAGTCCGGCCATGCTCAGGCCTTTCTCGTTCGTGCCGTCGTAGTACAGCGGGTAGCCGTCGGAGACGGTCGCGATGCCGATGATGGCGTGGTGGGTCGACAGGGGCGGGATCCGTCGGAACTCGAAGGGGAAGTTCCGTGGTGTCACGGTGACGGTCTCGTGGTACGAGAACTCCAGATCGAGGTTGCGCCCGAAGTAGTGGTCGGCGGTGGTGAAGCTCAGTCCTGTGCACATGGTTCCCTCTCCCGTTGCCGGGGCCCGGCCGGGTCCGCGAACGGTCATGGTCGCACCTTCCCCCGCGGAGCGTAAGGGGGGTGCCACCCGCGGCGGACGAGTGCTCTACGGTGTCGCGGTGCGCTCGTCGGCGCCGCGGATCACGAACGCGACGCCCACCAGCGCCACCACCACCGCGACGATCTCCAGCACAGGGCCCAGCCCGGCCAGCGGCCCTGCGGCGCCGTGCCCGACCGCGAAGGTCGAGAAGTCCCAGAACCCGTGCAGCACCATGGCCCAGATCAGGCTGCCGGTCACGCGGCGCAGGACGTAGAAGATGGTGCCGGCGCCGAAGGCGAGGAACACCTGCTGCAGCGTGGGGGCGAAAGGCTGCCCGCTGAGCGCGTTGATGAGGTGCATGAGTCCGAACAGCGCGGAGGTCAGCAGCCACACCCACACCTCGGACAGGCGGCTGCGCAGCCCGACGAGCAGCAGTCCGCGCGTGGTCAGCTCCTCGGTGAAGCCGACCAGCAGCAGGACGATCGACGCGGCGAAGAAGGCGCCGTCGTAGGAGGCCCAGTCGGTGGAGGCGAGGTTCACGCCCAGGGCCACCGCCATCAGCACCGGGGCGATGATCGGCCAGCGATGCGCGGCGCGCGTCCGCTCGAACAGGGCGGGACGCCACCACCCGAGCAGGCTCGTCGTGATCGCCAGGAGCACCGCTCCGACGATGAGGGACAGGCCGGCGCCCAGGAAGAGGTCGCGTCCGCTGTCGCCGAGGGACGTGTAGGGAATGCCGGTCGCCTGCTGCACGGTGAAGACGACCGCGACGTACGCCAGGTAGATGACGAGGCCGATCCAGATCCGCGGCCGGACGCGGAGGGGTGTGGTGCTCTCGGTGGCCATCTCGTCCTCGGGTGTCGCGTGCCGGGTGGGGTTCGGGTTCAGTGAAGCGCACGCCGACCCGCCAGCGCAATCGCGAAGGCAAGCCCCGGCCGGGGGAGACGTCGAAGGGAGGGCCCCCGGACGGGAGCCCTCCCTTCGTGCAGAGACGGGTCAGCTCACCTGACGGTCCAGTCGAACTGGTCGCCGTACTTCTCCAGCCACGCGTCGACCGCGTCGGCTTCCTTGCCCTCGCCGTACTCGTTGACCACGAGGTCTTCGAGCGCACCGTACTGCTCGTCGTCGAGCTTGATCTTCTCGATCAGCTCGGCCGCCTCCGGGAACTCCTCGGCGAAGCCCTTGGTGCCGAGGAAGTGCAGGCGCTCGGCCTCGCCCATGGCGCCCTTCGGGTCTTCGAGGTCCTTCACGGGGAAGGCGTCGTTGGCCCAGAACGGACGCCACAGCGTGACGACGATGTCCTCCTGCTTGTCGGTCGCGGTCTTCAGCTCGGTCAGCATCGCCGCGGTCGACGAGGTCACCAGCTCGTACTCGCCGTCGAGCCCGTACTCGGGCATCATCTTCTGCGTCTGCGCGGTGAGGCCGGCGCCCGGCTCGATGCCGTAGATCTTGCCGTCGAAGTCCGCCCCCTTGCCCGCCAGGTCTTCGATGGAGGTGAGCTCGGAGTACTCCGGCACCGCGAGGGTGAGCTTGGCGTTGTCGTAGTACGCGCCGAGGTCTTCGATGTCGTCGCCGTACTTCTTCATGTACTCGGCGTGCGTGAGCTCGGGCCAGGCCGACGGGTACATGTCGACATCGCCCTGCGCGAGACCCGTGTAGAGGGGACCCGCCTCGGTGAGCGTCTTCATCTCGACCGTGTAACCGATCTTCTCCAGCTGGTCCTGCAGGAGGTACGCGGTGCTGAGGCCGTCGGTCCAGGAGGGCAGGAAGCCGAGCGTGATGGTGCCCTTGTCGTCGGCGTCGCCGCCGCCCGCGCTGGTGCCACCGGCTCCGTCGCCGCTGCATCCGGCGAGGGTGAGCGCTGCTGCGGCGCCCAGAGCGGTGAGGGTCAGGATCTTCTTCTTCATGTGCTTCTCTCTCTTGCGTTCCGTATGTGATTTCAGGAGTGCGGACGAGCCGCGGGACAGCGGGTGGGCGGCGTGCGGGACGGAAAACGGGCCGGAACCCGCCCCCGCAGGCCCCTTTCCGACCCCGCACCCGCGCGTGGGCGGAGGCGGGGTC
>NZ_SSDM01000417.1:0-168068 GCF_004794375.1 Microbacterium sp. K35
CGCTGGCCGCCGCGGCACCGGTCCGGGCGGGGGAGCGGTGGCTCGACCTGTGCGCCGGGCCGGGCGGCAAGACGGCGCTGCTGGCCGCGATCGCCCGCGAGCACGAGGTGACGTTGGAGGCCAACGAGGTCGTGCCGACGCGCGCTCGACTGGTGCGGAAGGCGCTGCGGGCCGTCCCCGGAGACGTGACCGTGCACGAGCGCGACGGCAGAGAGCTGGCGCGCGAGAACCCGGGCGGGTTCGACCGCATCCTCGTGGACGCGCCGTGCACCGGGCTGGGAGCGCTGCGGCGTCGTCCGGAGGCGCGCTGGCGCAAGACGCCCGCCGATGTGGCCGAGCTCGTGCCGCTGCAGGTGGACCTGCTGTCCGCCGCTCTCGACGCGCTCGCTCCGGGCGGCGTCGTGGCCTATGTCACGTGCTCGCCGCACCTGGCCGAGACCACCGGGGTCGTGCGCGAGGTGCTGCGGGACCGCGCCGACGTGGTGGAGCTGGATGCGCGGCGCGTGGTGCGCGACGTCTCCCGCTCGCCGATCGACCTCGCCGACGACGGTCGTGCCGCCACGGGCAGCGCCCAGCTGTGGCCGCACCGCCACGGCACCGACGCCATGTTCCTCGCGCTCCTGCAGCGCACCGACGACACCGAAGGGTAGGACAGAGACCGTGGAGCTTCCTCGCGCACCGCGCATCAACCCGAGCATCCTCGCCGCCGACTTCGTCAACATGCAGACGGAGCTCGCCCGCATCGCGACGGCCGACTTCGCCCACGTCGACGTGATGGACAACCATTTCGTGCCCAACCTCACGTTCGGGCCGCAGATGGTGCAGCGCATCCAGGAGACCAGTCCCGTCCCGCTCGACGTGCACCTCATGATCACGGACCCCGAGCGCTGGGCACCCGGGTACGCGGAGCTGGGCGCGGCGAGCGTCACCTTCCACCTGGAGGCCGCGGTCGACCCGGTGTCGCTCGCGCGGCGGTTGCGCGACATCGGTGCCAGAGCCGGTGTCGCGGTCAAGCCGGATACCCCGGTCGACGGACTGTTCCCGGTCCTCGACGAGTTCGACCAGATCCTGGTGATGACGGTGGAGCCCGGGTTCGGCGGTCAGGGGTTCATGCCGGAGACGATGCCGAAGCTGCGCGCGCTGTCGGAGGAGGCACGACGTCGAGGGTCGCAGGTGTGGCTCCAGGTCGACGGGGGGATCTCCGACGACACGATCGCGCAGGCGGCGGCCGCGGGGGCGGACACCTTCGTCGCGGGCTCGGCCGTGTACGGGCAGGACGACGTGGAGGCGGCGGTCTCGCGGCTCAGGCACCTCGCGCGAGCCGCTAGCCTGGAATCGTGAAGACTTTCGACGAGCTGTTCGCCGAGCTCAGCGTCAAGGCCGAGACCCGACCGGAAGGGTCGGGCACGGTCGCGGAGCTCGACGGCGGCGTGCACACGATCGGCAAGAAGATCGTGGAGGAGGCCGCCGAGGTGTGGATGGCGGCCGAGTACGAGTCCGACGAGGCGGCGGCGGAGGAGATCTCGCAGCTGCTGTACCACCTGCAGGTGATGATGCTCGCGAAGGGCCTCACCCTGCAGGACGTCTATCGACATCTGTGATGCGCTCCGCCCCCACTCCTTCGAACTGAAAGCCGTTCATGCTGCGCATCGCCGTTCCCAACAAGGGCTCGCTGTCCGAGACCGCCGCCGAGATGCTCGCGGAGGCGGGCTACGCCGGCCGCCGCGACCCCAAGACCCTGCACGTCGTCGACACCGAGAACGACGTCGAGTTCTTCTTCCTCCGTCCGCGTGACATCGCCACATACGTCGCCTCCGGCGCCCTCGACGTCGGCATCACCGGACGCGACCTACTGCTCGACGTGCAGCAGCCGGCGCGCGAGATCGAGCAGCTCGGCTTCGGCGCGTCGACGTTCCGCTTCGCCGGCCCTCCCGGACGCTTCACGTCGATCGACGACCTCGACGGCGTGCGCGTGGCCTCGGCCTACCCCGGACTGGTGGGCTCTTTCCTCCGGGAGCACGGCGTGAACGCCGAGCTGGTGCAGCTCGACGGTGCGGTGGAGTCGGCCGTGCGCCTCGGCGTCGCCGATGCCGTCGCCGACGTGGTCTCCACGGGGACCACGCTGCGACAGGCGGGGCTGGAGATCTTCGGCCCCGTCATCCTGGAGTCCGAGGCCGTGCTGATCAGCCGCCCGGGTGACGCGGACGGCGTCGACACGCTGCTGCGCCGTCTCCGAGGCGTCATGGTGGCCCGCCGGTACGTGCTCCTCGACTACGACCTGCCGACCGAGCTGGTCGACCAGGCGGTCGCGATCGCTCCCGGCCGGGAGTCGGCCACCATTTCCCCGCTGCGCGACCCGGCCTGGGTGGCCGTGCGCGTGATGATCCCGCGTCGCCGGGTCAACCAGGTGATGGACGACCTGTACGCATTGGGGGCCAGGGCGATCCTCGTCACGGCGATCCACGCGGCGAGGCTCTGATGACTCTCGCGAGCAGGGTCATCCCGTGCCTCGATGTGGCCGAGGGCCGCGTCGTGAAGGGCGTGAACTTCGAGAACCTGCGCGACATGGGGGATCCGGTCGAGCTCGCCCGGCACTATGCGGCGCAGGGCGCGGACGAGATCACCTTCCTCGATGTGACCGCGACCGTCGACGCGCGGGCCACGACCTACGACGTCGTGCAGCGCACCGCCGAGCAGGTGTTCGTGCCGCTGACGGTCGGCGGGGGAGTGCGCAGCGTGGAGGACGTGGCCCGGCTGCTGTCCGTCGGCGCCGACAAGGTGGGGGTGAACTCCGCCGCGATCGCCCGGCCCGAGCTGATCGGCGAGATCGCGGACCGCTTCGGCGCTCAGGTGCTCGTGCTCTCACTCGACGTGAAGCGGGCCGACACGACGCATTCCGGTTTCGTCGTCACGACGCACGGCGGTCGCACGCAGACCACGCTGGACGCTCTCGACTGGGCCAGGGAGGCCGCGGAGCGCGGGGCGGGTGAGCTGCTGGTGAACTCGATCGACGCGGACGGTACGCGCGACGGGTTCGATCTGGAACTCGTCCGGCTCATGCGCGAGGCGGCTCCGGTGCCCGTGATCGCCTCCGGCGGCGCCGGACGAGCGACCGATTTCGCCCCGGCCATCAAGGCGGGTGCCGACGCCGTGCTCGCGGCGAGCGTCTTCCACACGGGAGCGCTCACGGTCGGCGACGTGAAGGACGCGCTGCGCGCGGAGGGGGTGCTGGTCCGATGACGGAGGCGCAGCAGGGGCAGAGCGAGCCGGATGTCGAGGCGCGCATCGCCCAGGTGGCTTTCACGGCCGAGGGCCTGGCGCCCGCGATCGTGCAGCAGTGGGATACGCGCGAGGTGCTGATGCTCGCATGGGTCGATGCGGAGGCGCTGCGGCGCACGCTCACGTCGGGTCGTGCGACGTACTGGTCGCGGTCCCGGCAGGAGTACTGGCGCAAGGGCGACACCTCCGGGAACATCCAGGTGGTGCGCGAGGCCCGACTCGACTGCGACGGCGACGCGATCCTGCTGCTGGTCGACCAGACCGGCCCGGCGTGCCACACGGGGACCCGCACGTGCTTCGACACGACCGACCTGGGTGCCGTCGACGGATCGGCGTCGTCGTGAGCCTCGCCCGGCGGGGGCGCTCGCTCGCGGTCTCCGGCTTCCTGCTCGCCGGCGCCCTCGGCATCATCTCCTCCACGCAGACCTGGTTCACGGTCGAGCGCGCCGATGCGGGAGAGGCGATCCTCGTGCCGGGGGCCGCGGCGATGGTGCTGCTCGCGCCGCTGAGCCTCGCGGTGCTGGCGCTCGGCGCGGCCCTGTCGATCGCCGGTCGCGCGGTGCGGCTGGTCTTCGGGGTGCTCGCCGCGGTCGCGGCGGTGTTCCTCGGCTGGTCGACCGTGCAGCTGCTGGTCGCTGAGCCCTTCGACGCCGTCGCCGCGACCGTGACCGAGACCACGGGGCTCGCGGGCGACACCGCCGTGCACGAGGTGGCGGCGCACATCGTAGCGTCCGCGTGGCCGTGGGTCGCGCTCGTCGGCTGGGTGATCCTGCTGCTCGCGGCCGTGCTGGTACTGGTCACCTGGCGTCAGTGGAAGTCGGGCGGCCGCCGTTACCGCACCGAGACCGCGCACCCCGCGACGCACGAGGGCCCGGTCGACGCGGTCGACTCGTGGGACGACCTGTCCCGCGGGACGGATCCCACGCGCTGACCCCGATAGACTGAACACATCCGCACGTCGTCCCCGGAGGAAACATGACCAACCCGATCGCCGACCCTGGCCACGGACACTCGCCTGCGGCCTGGACCGCCGTCGTGATCATGCTCGTCGGCTTCACCGCCGCGACCGTCGCGTTCTGCTTCGAGCAGCCGACCCTGGTCTGGATCTCCGCCGCGCTGATCCCGATCGGGGCCATCGTGGGTTGGGCGCTCGCGAAGGCGGGCTACGGCGTGAAGGGCCCCAAGTACTCCCCGAAGGCGCACTAGTGGTCCTCGCCGACCTGACGGCCGGCGCTGTCGCAGACGCCGAGCGTCGCTCCCTCTCCCGGCCGATCGAGGTCGTCGAGCGCGAGGCTCTCGGGCGCCCGGCGGCGAAGGACGCCCTGGCGTTCCTCGCTCCCGCCGAGCGGGTCAAGATCATCGCCGAGGTCAAGCGGGCGAGCCCGTCCCGTGGCGCACTCGCCGAGATCCCGGACCCCGCCCACCAGGCGTCGCTGTACGAGCAGGGCGGCGCCTCGGCGATCAGCGTCCTGACCGAGGAGCGCCGTTTCGGCGGCAGTCTGGCGGATCTCGAGGCCGTGACCGCGCGGGTGTCGCTGCCGGTGCTGCGCAAGGACTTCATCGCCACGCGGTATCAGGTGCTGGAGGCGCGGGCGGCGGGTGCTGATCTCGTCCTGCTGATCGTCGCCGGGCTCGAGCCGGAGGTGCTGCGCGACCTGTACGCGTTCATCCTGGAGCTCGGCATGACCCCGCTCGTCGAGACGCACTCGGCGGAGGAGCTCGACGTGGCGATCGACCTCGGCGCCGCGCTGATCGGCGTGAACGCGCGCGACCTGAAGACCCTCGAGCTCGACCGTGACCTCTTCGGTCGGCTCGTCGACCGCATCCCGGACACGGCGATCAAGATCGCGGAGTCCGCGGTGCTCACCCCCGCCGATGTCGCGCACTACCGTTCGGCCGGTGCCGACGTCGTGCTGATCGGTGAGGCCCTGGTGACCGGAGATCCGGTCGCCACGCTCGAGAGCTTCCTGGAGGCGAAGTGAGTCTGCGTGACCAGCACGGCCCGTACTTCGGTGACTTCGGCGGCCGGTTCATGCCGGAGTCGCTGATCGCCGCGATCGACGAGCTGACGGTCGCGTACGAGGAGGCGATCGCCGATCCGGAGTTCCGTGCCGAGCTGGCCCACCTGCTGTCCTCCTACGCCGGACGCCCCTCGGCGCTGACCGAGGTGCCGCGGTTCGCCGAGCACGCCGGGGGCGCGCGGGTGTTCCTCAAGCGCGAGGACCTCAACCACACCGGCTCGCACAAGATCAACAACGTGCTGGGTCAGGCGCTGCTCACCAAGCGCCTGGGCAAGACCCGGGTGATCGCCGAGACGGGTGCAGGACAGCACGGTGTCGCGACGGCCACCGCGGCGGCCCTGTTCGGCCTGGACTGCACGATCTACATGGGCGAGGTCGACACCGAGCGCCAGGCGCTGAACGTCGCCCGCATGCGCCTGCTGGGCGCCGAGGTCGTGCCGGTGACCTCGGGCTCGCGCACGCTGAAGGACGCGATCAACGACGCGTACCGCGACTGGGTCGCCTCGGTCGAGACCACGAACTACATCTTCGGCACCGCCGCGGGGCCGCATCCGTTCCCGGCGATGGTCCGCGATTTCCAGAAGATCATCGGCGAGGAGGCGCGCGCCCAGCTGCTCGACGAGGTGGGCCGGCTGCCCGACGCGGTGTTCGCGTGCGTGGGCGGCGGCTCGAACGCGATCGGCATGTTCGACGCGTTCCTCGACGACGAGGGCGTGCGCCTGTACGGCGTCGAGGCGGCCGGCGACGGAGTGGACACCCCGCGGCACGCGGCGTCGATCGAGCGCGGTCGTCCCGGTGTGCTGCACGGCGCGAAGACCTATGTCCTGCAGGACGAGGACGGCCAGACGGTCGAGTCGCACTCGATCTCCGCCGGGCTCGACTATCCCGGCGTCGGCCCGGAGCACTCGTGGCTGGCCGACATCGGCCGCGCGGAGTACATCCCGGCGACCGACGACGAGGCGATGCAGGCCCTGCGGCTGTTGAGCCGCACCGAGGGCATCATCCCGGCGATCGAGTCCGCGCACGCACTCGCGGGAGCCCTGCGGATCGGCCGCGAGCTCGGACCGGACGCGGTCCTGGCGATCTGCCTCTCCGGCCGGGGCGACAAGGACATGGACACGGCCGCCCGGTACTTCGAGCTCTACGACGAGGCGGCGCTCGCGCACGACGCGACCGAGGAGAGCTCCGCCGAAGAAGCCGCCTCGAAGGGAGAGCCGCAGCTGTGAGCCGCGTCGAACAGGCCATCCAGCGCGCGCACGACGCCGGCCGCAGCGCCTTCGTCGGCTACCTGCCCGTCGGCTTCCCCGACCTGGAGACGAGCATCCAGGCGGCGATCGCCCTCGCCGAGAACGGCGTGGACATCATCGAGCTCGGGCCGCCCTACAGCGACCCCGTGATGGACGGCGCGATCATCCAGGAGGCGACGACCGCCGCCCTCGCCGCCGGCTTCCGGATGAAGGACCTCTTCACCGCGATCCGCGCCATCACCGCCGCGACCGACGTCCCGGTGCTCGTGATGACCTACTGGAACCCGGTGCTGCAGTACGGCGTCGATCGCTACGCCGACGACCTGCTGGCGGCGGGCGGCGCCGGGCTGATCACGCCCGACATCACGCCGGACGCGGCGGCGGAGTGGATCGCGGCGAGCGAGCGGACCGGGCTCGACCGGGTGTTCCTGGCCGCGCCGACCTCGTCGGACGAGCGCCTCGAGCTCGTCGTGAAGTCGTCGACCGGTTTCGTGTACACCGTCTCCACCATGGGCATCACGGGGGAGCGGGCCGAGCTCGATCGCGCCGCACGCACCCTCGTCGCCCGCCTGCGCGAGCACGGCGCCCGGCGCGCCTGCGTCGGCATCGGCATCTCCACCGCCGAGCAGATCGCCGGTGTCTCCGAGTACGCCGACGGCGCCATCGTCGGCACCGCGCTCGTGCGCGCCCTGCGCGATGGCGGCGTCCCCGCCCTCGCGGCCGTCGCCCGAACCCTCGCCACCGGCACGTCGTCGGTGCGCTCCGTCCCCGAGAACTAGAATCGCACTCATGTCCCTCGCGCTCCCCAGCAGCTTCACCGGCGTGCTCGCCAGCATCCCGAGTCCTCCCGTCGCGTACATCGACCTGGGCCCGGTGCGGATCCACTTCTACGCGCTCTGCATCATCGCCGGCATCATCGTCGCGGTGCTGCTGACCAACCACCGCCTCACGAAGCGCGGTGCGGAGCCGTGGGTCGTGATCGACATCTCGATCCTCGCGGTGCCGCTGGCCATCATCGGCGCCCGCATCTTCCACGTGCTGACCCACCCGAACTTCTACTTCGGCGAGGGCAAGAACACCTGGAACCCCTTCGAGCCCGGCTCGGTGTGGGCGATCTGGGAGGGCGGCATCGCCATCTTCGGCGCGCTGATCGGCGGCGCCATCGGCGCGTACCTCGGCTGCCGCTGGACCGGTATCCGCTTCTGGACGTTCGCCGACGCACTCGCTCCCGGGCTGCTGCTCGCGCAGGCCATGGGCCGGTTCGGCAACTGGTTCAACCACGAGCTCTTCGGCCTGCCGACCGACCTGCCGTGGGGCCTCGAGATCGAGTCCACCAACTCGGCCTTCCCTCCCGGGCTCCCCGAGGGCACGCTGTTCCACCCGACGTTCCTGTACGAGGTGCTGTGGAACGGGCTCGGCGTGATCGTGCTGCTGTGGCTGAGCCGCAAGCTCTTCTTCCAGTGGGGCCGGCTGTTCGCGATCTACCTCATCTGGTACAGCGCTGGTCGCATCGTGTGGGAGTCGATCCGCATCGACCCGAGCGAGATCATCCTGGGTCTGCGCAGCAACGTCTGGGCGGCGATCATCGGCGTCGTCGTCGGCCTCGTCATCCTCGTGGTGCAGACGCGCCGTCACCCGGGTCTGGAGCCTTCTCCGTATCAGCCCGGCCGCGGCCGGAAGGACCTGGACGCTGATGTACAATCGCAAGACAATCCCTCTGATTTCGTGGACGTGAGCGAGCCTCCGACCGACGAGGTCACCGCAGGAGCCACCGCCACAAGCACTGCTCCCACGAGCGAGGACGGCTCCCGATAACGCCGCGTCCCGCGGCGGGAGAACCATTGCACTGAACGAGCGGGCCGACGACGTCCCCGGGTTTCACTGAAGATCTGAGGACGGTAACTGGTGTACTTCCAGCCCCCTTACGGCGCCTCCGGCGCATACCCCCCGAAGCAGGGCATGTACAACCCGGCGTTCGAGAAGGACGCCTGCGGCCTGGCCATGGTCGCAACGCTGCGCGGCGAAGCCGGGCACGACATCATCGCGCTGGCCCTCGAGGCCCTGCGCAACCTGGAGCACCGCGGGGCCATCGGGTCCGACGCGGGCACGGGAGACGGGGCCGGCATCCTCACGCAGATGCCAGACGCCTTCCTCCGCGCGGTCACCGGCTTCGAACTGCCGCCCGTGGGGGAGTACGCCGCAGGACTCGCGTTCCTGCCTCGCGACTCGAGCGAGCGCCGCCAGCAGAAGGCCGGCATCGAGAAGATCGCGCGCGCCGAGGGCCTCCGCGTCCTCGGGTGGCGTGAGGTCCCCACCGCGAACGAGAACCTCGGCAAGCTCGCCGACGAGGCCCGCCCCGCGTTCGAGCAGCTCTTCGTGAGCGCCGGCGGGGCCACGCACGCCGACGCGCCGCTCACCGGCATCGCCCTCGACCGCGTCGCCTACCGCCTGCGCAAGCGGGCCGGCCACGAGCTCGGCGCCTACTTCGTGTCGCTGTCCAGCCGCACCCTCGGCTACAAGGGCATGGTCACCACGCTGCAGCTGGAGCCGTTCTACCCCGACCTGCAGGATGAGCGGTTCGCGTCCGAGCTCGCGGTCGTGCACTCCCGCTACTCCACCAACACGTTCCCGTCGTGGCCGCTCGCGCAGCCGCTGCGCATGCTGGCGCACAACGGCGAGATCAACACGGTCGGCGGCAACCGCAACTGGATGCGCGCCCGCCAGTCGCAGCTCGAGTCCGAGCTGCTCGGCGACATCTCGCCGCTGCTGCCCATCTGCACCGACGGCGCGAGCGACTCGGCCTCGTTCGACGAGGTGCTCGAGCTGCTCACCCTGACCGGTCGCAGCCTGCCGCACGCGATCATGATGATGGTGCCGGAGGCGTACGAGAAGCAGGCCGACATCACGCCGGAGCTGCGCGCGTTCTACGAGTACCACTCCAACCAGATGGAGCCGTGGGACGGCCCCGCCGCGCTCATCTTCACCGACGGCACGCTGGTCGGCGCGACGCTCGACCGCAACGGACTGCGCCCGGGGCGCTGGACCGAGACCACCGACGGACTGGTCGTGATCGGCTCGGAGACGGGCGTGCTGCACTTCGAGCCCGAGCGCATCAAGCGCCGCGGGCGTCTGCAGCCCGGCAAGATGTTCCTCGTCGACACGGCCCAGCGCCGCATCGTCGAAGATCGCGAGATCAAGCAGGAGCTGGCCACGCTGCACCCGTGGCAGGAGTGGCTCGACGCGGGGGCCGTGCGCCTGGCCGACCTGCCCGAGCGCGAGCACATCGTGCACCCGCCGGCGTCGATCACCCGCCGCCAGCGCACCTTCGGGTACACCGAGGAAGAAGTGCGCATCCTGCTGACCCCCATGGGCCAGACCGGCGTCGAGCCGCTCGGTGCCATGGGCTCGGACACCCCGATCGCGGTGCTCAGCAAGCGCCCGCGACTGCTGTTCGACTACTTCACGCAGCAGTTCGCCCAGGTCACGAACCCGCCGCTGGACTCGATCAGGGAAGAGGTCGTCACGAGCCTCAAGCTCGGCCTCGGTCCCGAGTCGAACCTGCTCAGCTGGGGTCCGGAGCACACCCGCACGGTGTCGCTCGACTTCCCCGTGATCGACAACGACGAACTGGCGAAGATCCGCCACATCGACAAGGCGCTGCCCGGCCGGTCGAGCGCGACGATCCGCGGCCTGTACCACTTCGACTCCGGCCCGCACTCGCTCGCCGAGCGCCTGACGGAGATGTGCGCCGAGGTCGACCAGGCCATCGCGGACGGCGCGGAGTTCCTCATCCTGTCCGACCGCGACTCCAACAAGGACCTCACGCCCATCCCGTCGCTGCTCATGGTGTCGGCGATCCACCACCACCTCATCCGGCGCGAGAACCGCATGAAGGTGGGCCTGATCGTCGAGGCCGGAGACGTGCGCGAGGTGCACCACGTCGCGACGCTGATCGGCTACGGCGCGTCGGCGATCAACCCGTACCTGGCGATGGAGACGGTCGAGCACCTCGTCCGCACCGGCTACATCACCGGCATCACGCCCGAGAAGGCGGTCAAGAACCTGATCTACGCGCTCGGCAAGGGCGTGCTGAAGATCATGTCGAAGATGGGCATCTCCACCGTGTCGTCGTACGCCGGCGCCCAGGTGTTCGAGGCCGTCGGTCTCAGCCAGGAGTTCATCGACGCCTACTTCACCCGCACGGAGTCGAAGCTGGGCGGCATCGGGATCGAGGAGATCTTCGCCGAGAACCAGGCGCGGCACGACTACGCGTACCCCGAGGATGCCGCAGCCCGCGCGCACGAGCGCCTGTGGACGGGCGGCGAGTACCAGTGGCGTCGCGACGGCTCCCCGCACCTGTTCAACCCGGAGACGGTGTTCAAGCTGCAGCACTCCACCCGGACGCGGCGGTACGACATCTTCCGCGAGTACACGAAGCTCGTGGACGAGCAGGCGGCCGAGCTCAAGACCCTCCGCGGACTCTTCACGCTGCGCACCGGGACCCGCAAGCCGGTCCCGCTCGACGAGGTCGAGCCGGTGTCCGCGATCGTGAAGCGCTTCTCGACCGGGGCGATGAGCTACGGCTCCATCTCCAAGGAGGCGCACGAGACCCTGGCGATCGCGATGAACCGGATCGGCGGCAAGTCGAACACCGGTGAGGGCGGCGAGGACCCCGACCGCCTGCTCGACCCCGAGCGGCGCAGTGCGATCAAGCAGGTGGCCTCCGGCCGCTTCGGCGTCACGAGCCTGTACCTCACCGAGGCGGACGACATCCAGATCAAGCTCGCCCAGGGCGCGAAGCCCGGCGAGGGCGGTCAGCTGCCGCCCACGAAGGTGTACCCGTGGGTCGCGCGCACGCGTCACGCCACGGCCGGCGTCGGGCTCATCTCGCCGCCGCCGCACCACGACATCTACTCGATCGAAGACCTCAAGCAGCTCATCTTCGACCTGAAGCGCGCGAACCCCGAGGCGCGCATCCACACGAAGCTGGTGAGCCAGTCCGGCATCGGTGCGGTGTCGGCGGGTGTGGCGAAGGCGCTGAGCGACGTCATCCTGGTGTCCGGCCACGACGGCGGCACGGGTGCGAGCCCGCTGAACTCCCTCAAGCACGCGGGTACCCCCTGGGAGCTGGGGCTCGCCGAGACGCAGCAGACGCTGATGCTCAACGGCATGCGCGACCGCGTGGTGGTGCAGGTCGATGGCCAGCTCAAGACCGGGCGCGACGTCGTGATCGGCGCGCTGCTCGGCGCGGAGGAGTTCGGCTTCGCGACGGCTCCGCTCGTGGTGAGCGGCTGCATCATGATGCGCGTCTGCCACCTGGACACCTGCCCGGTCGGCGTCGCCACGCAGAACCCGGTGCTGCGCGATCGGTTCACGGGCAAGCCCGAGTTCGTCGTCAACTTCATGGAGTTCATCGCGGAAGAGGTGCGCGAGCTCCTCGCCGAGCTGGGCTACCGCTCGATCGACGAGATCGTCGGACGCACCGAGCTCCTGGAGACGAATGCGGCCGTCGAGCACTGGAAGGCCGAGGGTCTCGACCTGAGCCCCGTGCTGGAGGGCCCGGCGTTCCCGGCCGGCGAGCCGCGCCGCAGCGGTCGCGCGCAGGACCACGAGCTCGACAAGCACTTCGACGTGCAGCTCATCGACATCGCGAAGGGGGCGCTGCTCAACGGCGAGCCCGTCGTGGTGGAGCTGCCGATCGCCAACACGGAGCGCGCGGTGGGCACGATGCTCGGCCATCAGGTGACGTCGCGGCACGGTGCCACCGGGCTGCCGAAGGAGACGATCGACGTCACCCTCACAGGGACCGCGGGGCAGTCGCTCGGCGCGTTCCTCCCGCCGGGCATCATCCTCCGCCTCGAGGGCGACGCGAACGACTACGTCGGCAAGGGCCTCTCGGGCGGAGACATCACGATCCGTCCGCCGCGCGGGGCGTCGATCGCACCGCACGAGAACGTGATCGCGGGCAACGTGATCGGCTACGGCGCGACCTCGGGCACGATGTTCATCTCCGGTGTCGTCGGCGAGCGGTTCCTGGTGCGCAACTCCGGGGCGACCGCGGTCGTCGAAGGCGTGGGCGACCACGCCCTGGAGTACATGACCGGCGGGCTCGCGGTGATCCTCGGGCCGACCGGGCGCAACTTCGGCGCCGGCATGTCCGGGGGAGTGGCCTATGTGCACGCCCTCGACACCGCGAAGGTGAACGCGCAGTCGCTCGGCAGCGGAGAGCTGCGGCTGGAGCCGCTGGACCGCGCCGACCTGGAGGTGCTGCGCGGACTGCTCGTCGAGCACGTCGAACGTACGGCGTCCCCGCGCGCGACCGAGCTGCTGGACGACTTCGACGCGCGCGCGGCGGAGTTCGTGAAGGTGCTTCCCCGTGACTTCGCCGCCGTGCGGAGCATGCGCGAGGAGGCTCTGGCCGAGGGGATCGACCCCGACGGCGACATCGTGTGGAACCGTATCCTGGAGGTGACCGGTGGCTGACCCCAAAGGCTTTCTGAAGGTGACCGAGCGGGAACTTCCCGCTCGCCGTCCGGTGCCGGTGCGCATCATGGACTGGAAAGAGGTCTACGAGCCGGGCGACAAGGCCGTCCTGCGCCGTCAGGCCGGTCGCTGCATGGACTGCGGTGTGCCGTTCTGCCACTCGGGCTGCCCGCTCGGCAACCTCATCCCCGAGTGGAACGACCTCACGTGGCGCGGTGAGGGCCGGGCCGCGATCGAGCGCCTGCACGCCACGAACAACTTCCCGGAGTTCACCGGTCGCCTGTGCCCGGCGCCCTGCGAGAGCTCATGCGTGCTGGGCATCAACCAGCCGGCGGTCACGATCAAGCAGATCGAGGTCTCCATCATCGACGAGGCCTTCGCGAAGGGCTGGGTCGAGCCCGAGCCGCCGCAGCGCCTCACCGGCAAGACGGTGGCCGTCGTCGGCTCGGGGCCCGCGGGCCTCGCCGCCGCCCAGCAGCTGACGCGCGCGGGGCACACGGTCGCGGTGTTCGAGCGCGACGATCGCATCGGCGGGCTGCTGCGCTACGGCATCCCCGACTTCAAGATGGAGAAGACGCAGCTCGAGACGCGTCTGCGCCAGATGCAGGAGGAGGGGACCCGGTTCCGTGCGGGTGTCGAGATCGGCAAGGACATCTCCTGGGCCGACCTCCGCGCGCGGTACGACGCGGTCGTGATCGCGACCGGTGCCACGGTTCCCCGCGATCTGCCCATCCCCGGGCGCGACCTCGACGGCGTGCACTTCGCGATGGAGTACCTCGTGGAGTCCAACCACGCGGTCGCCGGCGACGCGGTCCCAGGGCAGATCACGGCCGAGGGCAAGCACGTCATCGTGATCGGCGGCGGCGACACCGGTGCGGACTGCATCGGCACGGCGCACCGTCAGGGAGCGCTGAGCGTGACGAACCTGGCCATCGGCAAGCAGCCCGGCGACACGCGCCCCGACCACCAGCCGTGGCCGATGATGCCGACCGTGTTCGAGGTGTCGTCCGCGCACGAGGAGGGCGGGGAGCGCGTGTTCCTCGCCTCCACGGTGGAGTTCCTGTCGAACGAGGTCGGCGAGGTGCGCGCGCTGCGGGTGGCCGAGACCGAGTACATCGACGGACGCCGGGTTCCCAAGAGCGGCACCGAGCGGGAGATCCCCGCCGATCTCGTGCTCATCGCGATGGGCTTCACGGGTCCGGAGCAGGACGGCTACACGGAGGACACCCGTCCGCAGGTGACCGACCGCGGCTCCTTCCACCGCGACGCGTCGTACGAGTCGTCGGTGCCCGGCGTGTTCGTGGCCGGTGATGCCGGACGCGGGCAGTCGCTCATCGTGTGGGCCATCGCGGAGGGTCGTGCGGCGGCGGCGAACGTCGATCGCTACCTCATGGGCACCACGGTGCTGCCCGAGCCGGTGCGGCCGAGCGATGTCGCGATCGGTCTCCAGCCCGCGTAGGCTGGGGCAGGCACCGTCGCCCGAACGTTCATCCCCCACTTCTACCCTGGAGAGTTCTTTGAGACGCGCGAAAATCGTCGCCACTTTGGGTCCGGCCACCTCGACGTATGAGACGGTGCGTGCACTGATCGATGCGGGTGTGGACGTGGCACGTCTGAACCTCAGCCACGGCGACTACTCCGTGCACGAGAACAACTACGCGAACGTGCGTCGCGCGGCGGAGGACTCCGGCCGCGCCGTGGCGATCCTCGTCGACCTGCAGGGACCGAAGATCCGTCTCGGCCGTTTCGAGGACGGGCCGTACGAGCTCGCCAAGGGCGACATCTTCAAGATCACCACCGAAGACATCATCGGCAACAAGGAGATCTGCGGCACCACGTTCAAGGGGCTGCCCCAGGACGTGAAGCCCGGTGACTTCCTGCTGATCGACGACGGCAAGGTCCGCGTCGAGGTGGTCGAGACCGACGGCGTCACCGTCACCACGCGCGTGGTCGTCGCCGGCGCCGTGTCGAACAACAAGGGCATCAACCTGCCCGGTGTCGCCGTGAACGTCCCCGCTCTGAGCGAGAAGGACGAAGACGACCTGCGCTGGGGTCTGCGCACGGGTGCCGACCTCATCGCCCTGTCCTTCGTGCGCAACGCGGAAGACGTGTCGCGCGTGCACGAGATCATGGCGGAGGAGGGCGTGCGCGTCCCCGTGATCGCCAAGATCGAGAAGCCGCAGGCGGTCGATGCGCTGGAGGAGATCGTCGACGCGTTCGACGGCATCATGGTCGCCCGTGGCGACCTGGGTGTCGAACTGCCTCTGGAGGCCGTGCCGATCGTGCAGAAGCGCGCGGTGGAGCTCGCCCGGCGCAACGCGAAGCCGGTGATCGTGGCGACGCAGATGCTCGAGTCGATGATCAACAGCCCGGTGCCCACGCGCGCGGAGACCTCCGACGTCGCGAACGCGGTGCTCGACGGCGCTGACGCGGTGATGCTCTCGGGCGAGACCAGCGTGGGCGACTACCCGGTCGTCGTGGTGGAGACCATGGCCCGCATCATCGAGTCCACCGAGGAGCACGGCCTGGAGCGGATCCTCCCGCTGACGACCAAGCCCCGCACGCAGGGTGGTGCCATCACGCTGGCCGCCCTCGAGGTCGCGGAGTTCGTCGACGCGAAGTTCCTCTGCGTCTTCACCCAGTCGGGCGACTCCGCCCGCCGCCTGTCGCGTCTGCGCTCGCGCATCCCGATGCTGGCGTTCACCCCGGAGCCGGCGATCCGTCGTCGGATGGCGCTCACGTGGGGCCTGCGCTCCACGCTGGTCGACATGGTCCAGCACACCGACCTGATGTACCACCAGGTCGACGAGTACCTGCTCGAGAACGGCCTGGCGGTCGAGGGCGACAAGGTCGTCGTGATCTCCGGTTCCCCTCCCGGGATCGTGGGCTCGACGAACGACCTCCGCGTGCACAAGGTGGGCGACGCGATGCGTGGTGCTGCGCCGATCTACAAGGCCGGCGTCTGACGCACGAGGTGTCCGGAAGGGGCGGGGCTACGGCCCCGCCCCTTCCGTATGTCCCGGGCCCGCGTCAACCCTCTGCGACCGCGCGGGCGGGGCGGATAGCGTGGGCGCATGGTCGTTCGTACGCGCCTCGTGCTCACGTCGGGGTTGATGTTCCGCCTTCGGGAGACTCCGCGACCGGCGGGATCCGTCGCCCCCACGATGGTGCTGGTGCACGGCATCGGCATGTCGCACCGCTACCTGTCCCGCCTGCACGAGACGCTCGCGGAGTACACCCGTGTGGTGTCGGTGGACCTTCCGGGCTTCGGCGGACTGCCCAAGCCCTCCGTCGACGTCGGGGTGGAGCGGATGGGCAGCGCACTGGCCGAGGTGATCGGAACGCTCGGCGATGACCGCGTGGTGCTCGTCGGACACTCGATGGGCGCGCAATGGACCGTGGAGGCTGCTCTGCAGCGCCCGGAGTACGTGCGCGCCGTGGTCGCGATCGGCCCGGTCGTGGACGCGCGGTGGCGCACGATTCCGGCACAGGCGCGTGCCCTCGCGATCGACACCGTGGGGGAGACGCCCGCGATCAACACGATCGTCTTCACCGACTACCTCCGCTGCGGCGTGCGCTGGTATCTGCGGCAGGTGCGCCACATGATCGGCTATCGGCTTCAGGAGCGGGTGGCGGAGCTGACCGTGCCGCTGCTGGTGATCCGCGGGGGAGCGGATCCGATCGCGGGTCGCGCGTGGTGCCGCCGGCTGCGGGACAGCGCCCGCGTCTCGCGTCTCGTCGAGATTCCCGGTCACCACCACGTGGCCCAGCAGTCCGCGCCCCGCGCCGTCGCGTCGGCGATCCTGACGCACACGGCCGGTGCCTGGCCGCACGCTGCGACGTCGAGGAGCATGGACGAGAAGCGGAGCGCGCCATCGACGCCGTGAGGCGGCTGGGCTGGTGGGCCGCCGACTACGCGTATGCGGGGTTCTGGCAGGTGCGCTCCTTCTTCGGACGAGATGACGCGAGGGCGTTCACCGACGGCGATGGCGTGCCGATCGTGGTGCTCGCCGGGGTGTACGAGACGTGGCGGTTCCTGGAGCCGCTCATCGTCGCGCTGCACCAGCGGGGTCATCCGGTCCACGTGGTGGATGCGCTGCGGCGCAACCGGTTCCCGGTCGCGGACGAGGCGGAGCAGATCGCGGAGCATCTGCGTGCGCGCGACCTCACCGGCGTGATCCTCGTCGCGCACAGCAAGGGAGGTCTGGCGGGCAAGCTCGCCATGACCGGACCGGAGGGGCACCGCATCCGGGCGATGCTGGCGGTCGCGACGCCGTTCGGAGGTTCCCGGTACGCCCGGCGCATGCCGGGACGGGTGCTGCGCGCCTTCTCTCCGGACGACCCGTCCATCCTGGCGCTCGCGCGCGAGGTCGAGGTCAACGCCCGGATCGTGTCGGTCTATGCGGAGTTCGACCCGCACATCCCCGAGGGCAGCGCGTTGCCGGGAGCGAAGAACGTCGTGCTCGACACCGGCGGCCATTTCCGCATCCTCGCCCACCCCCGGGTGCTCGCCGAACTCGCGGCACTGGCGGAATCCTGAGCGCTCACCCGCAGGTACCGCGGGCCTCCCGCGGTGCGTCCAGCGTCGGGAGCCACAGTAGGAGCTCGGGCAGGGTCGCGTACGCCGCATAGCCGTGGTCGACCGCCGGGAACCGGTGGTAGGCGACATCCGTCCCCGCCGCGCAGAGGCGGGCGACGTACCCGTCGGTCGCGGCGGGACGCACGAGCTTGTCCGCCTCGCCCTGGCCGACGAGCACGGGGACCGTGATGGGCTGGCCGCCCGCGCTGTTCTCGGCGAGCATCGTCCGCCAGGGCTCGGTCGTGGCGGGATCGGCGGTGACGTAGGAGCCGACCAGGGGCTCGGCGATCGCGTGGATCTCCTCGGTGTGGGTCAGCAGGCAGAGCGCGGCCATGTCGGGAGTCGCAGCCGCGCCCTCCGGGGTCAGGATCGACAGGATGGCCTCCTCGCCGAACCGTTCGGCGTAGGCATCCCGGTAGGCGGCGATGGCGAACGAGGCGATGGTGATCCCGGAGACGTCGACGATGTCGTCGGTCATCAGGGCGTTGAGATCGGCCGCCGGCGCCGCCACCGCCACCCCGCGCACCGACAGCTCGGGCGCGTACGTCTCGGCGCGCTCGGCGGCGAAGAGCGCCGCCTGACCGCCCTGGGAGTGCCCCCACAGCACGACGCGAGCGCTCGTCCCCACGCCGTCGAGGCGGCCGGCCGCACGCACGATGTCCAGCACGCTGTTCGCCTCCGGGACGCCCAGCAGATAGGACGACGCGCCCTCCACACCGAGGCCCGGATAGTCGGTGGCCACGACGGCGTATCCCTCGGCGAGCAGCTCGTGCATCCCGGCGATGAGCTCGAACGGATCGAGCGCGAGCGACGGGGCGCACGCCGTCGCCGCTCCCGTGGTCGGGTGCGCCCAGGAGACGACCGTGCGTCCGTTCTCCGGCGCCGGCCCCTCGGGCACGACGACCAGGCCGGACACGGCGATGTCCGAACCGGCCAGGTCGCGGGAGTGGTACAGCACGCGCCACGCTCTCGTGCCGACGGGAGCACTGTCGATCTCCTCGGAGCGGATGAGCGAGCCCGGGGCTCCGGAGGGCAGCGGGGTCGGGGCGGTGACGAAGGCCGGATCGCTCGCGCGCTCCGCCTCCTCCGCGCTCGTGCGCCTGAACACCTCTGCGGCGATCAGGAGCAGGATGACGAGCGCGACCGCCAGGACGACGAGAGTGGCCCGCGCGGTGCGATGCGACCTCCGGGCATGAGCTGCCGGTGCGTCCCCGCTGTGCATAGAGCATGTATAGCGCACCGTGTGCCGGCGGTGGGACTCGAACCCACACGCCCTTTCGGACAAAGCATTTTGAGTGCTCCGCGTCTGCCATTCCGCCACGCCGGCCCGTGTGTCGCGTCTTCGACTGTAGCGCAGGGCGAGCCGATCACCCGGCGCCGATGAGCGCTTCGGCCGAGCGCCGCGCCCTCTCCAGTAGGATGGAGTCCGTGACCGAGCAAGAACAGGCTGAGCAGCCCACGGCATCCGCACCCCGACGCGTCGTCGTCGCCGAAGACGAGTCGCTGATCCGTCTCGACATCGTCGAGATCCTTCGCGACAACGGCTTCGATGTCGTCGGCGAAGCCGGTGACGGGGAGACGGCCGTCGCCCTCGCGACCGAGTTGCGCCCCGACCTGGTCATCATGGACGTCAAGATGCCCCAGCTCGACGGCATCAGCGCGGCCGAGAAGTTGCACAAGGGCAACATCGCCCCGGTCGTGCTGCTGACGGCCTTCAGCCAGAAGGAGCTCGTGGAGCGGGCGAGCGAGGCGGGCGCCCTGGCGTACGTCGTCAAGCCGTTCACCCCGAACGACCTGCTGCCGGCCATCGAGATCGCGCTCGCGCGTCACGAGCAGATCATCACGCTCGAGGCCGAGGTCGCCGACATGGTCGAGCGCTTCGAGACCCGCAAGCTGGTGGACCGCGCCAAGGGACTGCTGAACGAGAAGATGGGCCTGAGCGAGCCCGAGGCGTTCCGCTGGATCCAGAAGGCCTCGATGGATCGCCGCCTCACGATGCAGGACGTCGCGAAGGCCATCATCGAGCAGCTCGCCCCGAAGAAGTAGCCGGTCCGGTGCTCCGCCTCGACGCCGAGCACCTGCTGCGGCCCGTGCGTGCGGGCGACGGCCCCGGCATCGCCGCGGCCTACCGCGCGAATCGTGCACACCTGGCTCCGTGGGAGCCCGAGCGCGACGCCGCCTTCTTCACCGACGAGTGGCAGGAGCGGCACGTCGCGCAGTGCCTGGCGGAAGCCGAGGCGGGACGGAGCCTGCGGTTCGTCGTGGTCGGGGATGATGGTTCGATCCGCGGCCGCGTCAACCTGAACTCGATCGTCCGCGGCGCGTTCTGGAGCGCGGACCTCGGCTACTGGATCGACGCCTCACGGCTGCGGCGCGGGCTGGCCGGGCGTGCGGTGACCCTCGTCGCGGAGCACGCGAGGACGGAGCTCCACCTGCATCGGCTGCAGGCTGCCACGCTGCTCCACAACCTGGCTTCGCAGCGCGTGCTGGCGGGATGCGGTTTCGAGCGCATCGGCCTCGCGCCGAAGTACCTGCGCATCGCGGGGGAGTGGCAGGATCACCTGCTGTTCCAGCTGCTGCTGGAGGAGCCTCTCAGCGCCCCGAGGGAACGTCCTTGATCATGTTGGTGATGCGGATCGTCGAGCAGCGTCGGCCCTGATCATCCGTGACGACGATCTCGTGCACCGTGATGCTGCGTCCGAGGTGCACCGGCGTGCATACCCCCGTGACGGTCCCGGAGGTCGCGGAGCGGGTGTGGGTCGCGTTGATGTCGACGCCGACCGCGAGGCGCCCCTCTCCGGCGTGGAGGTTCGCCGCCATCGAGCCGAGGGACTCGCCGAGCACGACATACGCGCCGCCGTGCATCAGGCCGACGGGCTGGGTGTTGCCGGCGACCGGCATGGTCGCGACGCACCGGTCGACGCCGAACTCCACGAACTCCATGCCCATCTTCTCGGCCAGTGCGCCCATGCCGCGGGCGGCTGCCCACTCGAGCCCTTCGCTGGTCGCGACCTCGCCCATGCATCCTCCTCTGCGGGTGTCCGTGCTCCTCGTTAGGCTGACAGGGTGACGGACTCCGCAAAGCCTACCCTCATGGTCGTCGACGGCCATTCGCTCGCCTACCGCGCTTTCTTCGCCCTCCCGGTCGACAACTTCACGACCAAGGACAACCAGCACACGAACGCCATCTACGGCTTCCTGTCGATGCTGGTGAACCTCATCAAGGCCGAGCAGCCGACGCATCTCGCCATCGCCTTCGACACGTCACGGCACTCGTTCCGCACCGACGAGTACCCCGAGTACAAGGCCACCCGCTCCGAGACCCCCTCCGAGTTCAAGGGCCAGATCCCGCTGCTGCAGGACTGCCTCGCGGCCATGTCCATCCCGGTCCTGACGCAGGAGGGCATCGAGGCCGACGACATCCTCGCCACGCTGTCAACCCAGGGCGCCGCGCAGGGCTACGACGTGCTCGTGGTGTCGGGCGACCGCGACACCATCCAGCTGGTCACCGACGACATCACCCTGCTGTACCCGTCCGTGCAGGGCGTGTCCCAGCTCAAGCGCTACGACCCCACGACCGTGCAGGAGCGCTACGGCGTCCGCCCGGAACAGTACCCCGACATCGCGGCGCTCGTGGGCGAGACCAGTGACAACCTGCCCGGCGTCCCGAAGGTGGGGGAGAAGACCGCGGTCAAGTGGCTCACCCAGTTCGGCTCTCTCGACGAGCTGCTCGATCGCGCCGACGAGATCAAGGGCGTCGTGGGCGGCAACCTGCGCGACCACATCGACGACGTGCGTCGCAACCGCAAGCTGAACCGCCTCCTGACCGACGTCGAGCTGCCGGTGGCCCCGGGAGACCTCGCGGTCACGCCCATCGACGCCCAGGCCGTGCGCGACATCTTCGCCCGCCTGGAGTTCCGCACCCTGCTGCCGCGGGTGTTCGAGGCGGTGGGCGCGGGCGAGGTGGCCGACGACCCGGCGGCCGTGGTCGAGATGCCCGTTCCCGCGCAGGTGAGCGGCGCCGAGCTCGCCTCGTGGGCTGCCGCGCAGGAGAGCGATGTGGCACTGCGCGTGACGATCGCGGCGGGGGCTCCCGTGCGCCTGGGGGCCGCCACCGAGACGGAGCTGCGCGAGCTCGACTGGTCCGACGACGCGGCCGCGGCTCTTCGCGAGTGGCTCGAGTCCTCTGCCCCGAAGGTGCTGCACGACGCGAAGCCGCAGGTGAAGGCGCTGCGGCGCCAGGGCATCCGGCTCGGCGGACTTGCGTACGACACGAGTCTCGCGGGCTGGCTCCTGCGCCCGAGCTTCCCCGACAAGACGCTGTCCGACCTGGTGCAGCGTTACCTCGGAGAGAAGCTGCCCGAGGCCGACCCCTCGCAGCTGGTTCCCGAGACCGAAGGGGCGACACCGTCGCAGGAGGCCTGGTTCGTCCTGCGCGTGGCCGAGGCGCTGCGCGGCGACCTGCCGGAGCCGGTCGCCGCCGTGCTCACCGACATCGAGCTGCCGACCCTGCTCACCCTCGCCGACATGGAGCTCGCGGGGGTCGCCGTCTCACACGAGGTGCTGTCCACGTTCTCGGGCGAGCTGGCGGCACGAGCGGATGTGCTCGCGCAGGAGGCGTTCTCGGTGGTCGGGCGCGAGTTCAACCTCGGCTCGCCCAAGCAGCTGCAGGAGGTGCTGTTCGAAGACCTGCAGCTGCCGAAGACGCGTAAGACCAAGACGGGCTATTCGACCGACGCCGCGGTGCTGGCCGATCTGCAGGAGTCCCACCCGCACCCGTTCCTGAGCCTGCTGCTGCAGCACCGCGAGGCGACCAAGCTGCGGCAGATCATCGAGTCGCTGGACGGGGCGATCGGACCGGACCATCGGGTGCACACCACGTACGTGCAGACGGGGAGCCAGACCGGCCGGCTGTCGAGCACCGACCCCAATCTGCAGAACATCCCGGTGCGCACCGAGGAGTCACGTCGGATCCGCAGTGCGTTCGAGGTGGGCGAGGGCTACGAGACGCTGCTGACCGCGGACTACTCGCAGATCGAGATGCGCATCATGGCGCACCTGTCGGGCGACGAGGGGCTCATCGAGGCGTTCAACAGCGGCGAAGACCTGCACCGGTTCGTGGGTGCGCGGGTGTTCGGCGTCGAGCCGGGCGATGTCACCCCGGCGATGCGCACCAAGGTCAAGGCCATGTCGTACGGTCTGGTCTACGGGCTGTCGGCGTTCGGTCTGTCGAAGCAGCTGCGCATCGAGCAGGCCGAGGCCAAGCAGCTCATGATCGAGTACTTCGCCCGCTTCGGCGCGGTGCGCGACTACCTGCGCGCGTCGGTCATGAAGGCGAAGGAAGACGGCTACACCGAGACGATCTTCGGTCGGCGCCGCCCGTTCCCCGACCTCGCGAGCCCGAACCGGGTGCTGCGCGAGAACGCCGAGCGTGCCGCGCTCAACGCCCCGATCCAGGGCAGTGCGGCGGACATCATGAAGATCGCGCTGTTCCACATCCACGACGACCTGCAGGCCGCGGAGCTCTCGTCCCGGGTGCTCCTCCAGATCCACGACGAGCTCGTGGTGGAGGTCGCGTCGGGGGAGTGGGATCGGGTCGAGCAGATCGTCCGCACCCGCATGGGCGATGCCGCGCAGCTCTCGGTCCCTCTCGACGTGCAGGTCGGTCGCGGTCGCGACTGGAACGAGGCCGCGCACTGATCTCACTGGCGAGGGGTCGGGGATTAGGCTGGAAACCATGACTTCCGCACCCCGCACCCCCTCCGCCATCGACAAGGTCGCCGATGACTGGGTCGACACCATCGCCGTGCTCGCCCCGACCCTGGGCACCTACATCGGTCGCTCGGAGGTCAACGATCGATTCGGCGACCTGAGCCCGGAAGGCCACGAAGAGGTCGCCGCGGCGACCAGGGCGACGCTCGACAAGCTGTCCGCGCTCGAGCCCGTCGACGCGATCGACGAAGTCACGAAGACCGACCTGAGCGCCGAGCTGCGCCTGGACCTCGAACTGCACGACGCGAAGTGGCATCTGCGCGACCTCAACGTGATCGCCTCCGCGGCGCAGGACGTCCGCGCCGTGTTCGACCTGATGCCGACGTCGACGGTCGACGACTGGGAGGTCATCTCGACCCGTCTCGCGGCGGTCCCGGGTGCCCTGCGCGGGTACGTCGAGACGCTGCGCACGGGGATCGCCGAGGGGGTCACGCCCGCACGGCGCCAGGTCGCAGAGGTCGCGACGCAGATCGACCGCTACATCGCCGACGACGGGTTCTTCGCGGCCTTCGTCGCGCACGCCGACCCGGACGAGGGGCAGCTGCCCGCGTCGCTCGCGCGCACGCTCGCCGACAACTCCGCCGCCGCGCGCGTGGCCTACGGCGAACTGCGCCGCTTCCTCGCCGAGGAGCTCGCCCCCGAGGCGGGGGAGCAGGATGCGGTCGGACGCGAGCTCTACGCCCTCAACTCGCGTCGGTTCCTCGGGGCGACGATCGACCTCGACGAGACGTACGAGTGGGGCCGCGAGGAACTCGCGCGGATGGTCGCCGAGCAGACGGCGATCGCGAACGAGATCCTCCCGGGAGCATCGGTCGAGGAGGCCGTCGCTCACCTCGAGGGCGATCCCGCACGCAAGCTCGTGGGCACGGAGGCACTGCAGGCGTGGATGCAGGAGACGAGCGACCGCGCGGTCGCGGAGCTCGGCGCCTCGCACTTCGACATCCCGGAGGCGATCCGCACGCTCGAGTGCATGATCGCCCCGACGCAGGAGGGCGGGATCTACTACACCGCTCCCACGGACGACTTCTCCCGCCCCGGTCGCATGTGGTGGTCGGTTCCCGAGGGCGTGACCGAGTTCGACACCTGGCGTGAGCTCACGACGGTGTACCACGAGGGTGTTCCCGGTCACCACCTGCAGATCGCCCAGGCCGTGTACAACCGCGCCGAGCTGAACTCTTGGCGCCGGCTGCTGGCGGGAACGTCCGGTCATGCGGAGGGCTGGGCGCTGTACGCCGAGCGCCTGATGGAGCAGCTCGGGTATCTGGACGACCCCGCCGACCGCCTCGGCATGCTCGACGGACAGCGCATGCGCGCCGCTCGGGTGGTGCTCGACATCGGAGTGCACCTCGGCAAGCCCCGCCTCGACGGCGAAGGTGTCTGGGACGCGGATTATGCACTCGACTTCCTGCGCCGCAACGTGAACATGTCGGACCAGTTCGTTCAGTTCGAGGTGAACCGCTACCTCGGTTGGCCGGGGCAGGCACCGTCCTACAAGGTCGGTCAGCGCATCTGGGAGCAGGTGCGGGATGCGGTCGAGCAGGCGGAGGGCGACGCGTTCTCCTTCAAGGATTTCCATAAGCGCGCACTCGACCTGGGCGGCGTCGGTCTCGACACGCTGCGCAGCGCTCTGCTTCCGCGCTGAGACCACGGGAATGCCCCTTCGGCGTCCGCTGTTCATTCAGCTGAATAGAGAGGCATGACATGGACATCGAATTCGGGCTGGACACCTTCGGGGACATCACGCGGGATCAGGACGGCGAGCTGCTCACGGCGGCGCAGACGATCCGCAACGTCGTCGCTCAGGCAGAACTGGCCGATGCGGTCGGCGTCGACTTCTTCGGCGTGGGGGAGCACCACCGTCGCGAGTTCGCGGTGTCGTCTCCGGAGATGGTGCTCGCGGCGATCGCGGGCCGGACGAAGAGCATCCGTCTCGGCACCGCCGTGACCGTGCTGTCCTCCGATGATCCCGTCCGGGTGTTCGAGAGGTTCGCCACGCTCGACGCGCTGTCCGACGGTCGCGCCGAGGTCGTGCTCGGTCGCGGCTCCTTCATCGAGTCGTTCCCGCTCTTCGGCTACGACCTGCGCGACTACGACACGCTGTTCGAGGAGAAGCTCGACCTGTTCGTGCACCTCCTGGAGGAGAAGCCGGTGACCTGGTCGGGCACCATGCGGGCATCGCTGGAGAACGCCGACGTCTTCCCGAAGACCGACAAGGGTCTGCGGACGTGGGTCGGCGTCGGCGGCAGTCCGGAGTCGGTCGTGCGCGTGGCACGCCATGGTCTGGGATTGATGCTCGCGATCATCGGCGGACCGGCCGCGCGGTTCCGGCCCTTCGTCGACCTGTACCACCGCTCCGTCGCCTCGTTCGGCACGACGTCGCACCCCGTCGCGGTGCACTCGCCGGGACACATCGCCGACACGGACGCCGAGGCCTGGGACGCCGCGTACTCGGGCTTCGTGGCGATGAACAACACCATCGGACGCGAGCGTGGATGGCCGCCGTACAGCCGTGCGCGCTTCCAGAACGACGTGGGGCCGGAGGGCGCGCTCTATGCCGGTTCGCCCGATCGCGTGGCGACGAAGATCGCCGACACGGTGACGACCCTCGGCCTCGGCCGCTTCGACCTCAAGTACGCCACCGGCACCCTGTCGCACGAGGCGATGATGCGCAGCATCGAGCTGTACGGCACCGAGGTGATTCCGCGCGTGCGGCGCTTGCTGGCCGACCGCGACTGACGACGGCGGGCGGGCGGGCACCGCGCCCGCCCGCCTCTACGATGAGTGGCATGGCCAACACCGCCCTGCCGAGCCGCACCTCGCTCGCCCAGCGCCTCGATGTCCTTCCGTTCACGCGCCGGCACCTGCGAGTGCTCTCCGGCTCCGGCGTGGGGTGGGCGCTGGACGCGATGGACGTCGGTCTCATCTCGTTCATCATCGCGGCGCTCACGCAGCAGTGGGACCTGTCGAAGGGCGAAGCGGGGCTCATCGCATCGATCGGCTTCGTCGGCATGGCTGTGGGGGCGACGCTCGGGGGACTGCTCGCCGACCGGTTCGGCCGTCGTCAGGTGTTCGCCCTGACGCTCCTCGTGTACGGCGTCGCCACCGGAGCGAGCGCCCTCGTCGGGGGAGTGGCGGCCCTGCTGGTGCTGCGCTTCTTCGTCGGCCTCGGACTGGGCGCCGAGCTTCCGGTGGCCTCGACGTACGTCAGCGAGTTCGCCCCGGCACGCATCAGGGGACGCCTGATCGTTATCCTCGAAGCGTTCTGGGCCGTGGGCTGGACCGCCTCCGCGCTGATCGGCTTCCTCGTGATCCCGGCGTCGGAGTCCGGGTGGCGCTGGGCGTTCGCGGTGGGTGCGATCCCCGCCGTCTACGCGCTCATCGTACGGTGGGGCCTTCCGGAGTCGCCGCGCTGGCTCGCCTCGCGCGGCAGGATCGCGGAGGCCGACCGGATCGTGTCCGCCTTCGAGGCCGAGGCGGGGATGACGGCGGCCCCCGCGATCCGCAAGGAGCCGGCCTCGCGGGCGATCGCCGCCACGGCCGGGGCGAGGCTCGCGACGCTGTGGAACCGGGAGTTCCGCGTGCGCACGCTCTGTCTGTGGCTGGTGTGGCTGTCCGTGAACTTCGCGTACTACGGAGCGTTCATCTGGATTCCGAGCATCCTCGTCGACGCGGGTTTCGACCTCGTGCGGTCGTTCGGCTTCACGCTCATCATCACGCTCGCGCAACTGCCGGGGTACGCGGTGGCCGCGTGGCTGATCGAGGTGTGGGGGCGCCGCGTCACGCTGTCGGTGTTCCTCCTCGGCTCGGCCGTCTCCGCCGTGCTCTTCGGCACCGCGAGCACCGAGGCCGCGATCATCGCGACCGGTATGGCGCTGTCGTTCTTCAACCTCGGCGCCTGGGGGGCACTGTACGCGGTGACACCGGAGATCTATCCGACCTCGCTGCGGGGGACGGGCGCCGGATGGGCCGCGGGCATCGGCCGCATCGCCTCGGTCGTGGCACCGATCGCGGCCCCGGTGCTGCTCCTCGCGGGTGGTGCGCCGGTGCTCTTCGTCGTCTTCGCCGCCTGTTTCCTCCTCGCGGCGGGGGCGTCGTGGGGGCTCGTGGATCGACGCGGTGCAGCCCTCGACGACCGCTGACGCCGCTGTCCGGGCACGGCAATAGGCTGGGTCCGTGACCGATGTGCGATTCGTGGCGATAGGCGACTCCTTCACGGAGGGCGTGGGGGATGTGCTGCCCGACGGGCGCGAGCGCGGATGGGCGGACATCGCGGCACAGGGGTGGGCCGACGCCGCCGGTCACCCGATCCAGTACGCCAACCTCGCGATCCGCGGCAAGCTCGCCTGGCCGATCGTGGAGCAGCAGCTCGAGCCCGCGCTGGCGCTGCGCCCCACCCATCTGTCGTTCAACGGGGGCGGCAACGACATGCTCCGTCCGCGGGCCGATCCCGAGCACATCGCCGACGCGTTCAGCCGCGTGCTCCGGCGCTGCGACGAGGAGGGCGTCACCATGATCCTGCTCTCCGGAGCGAACCCGAGCGGCCAACTGCCCATGGGGTCGCTCGTGCAACGCCGGGGCGACCTGCTGTCGGAGGCCGTGCTGCGCCGCATCGAGGATCGCCCTGATGTGATCCGCGCCCTGAACTGGCCGGACCGCGAGCTCTCGAAGCCGCCGTACTGGTCGGAGGACCGCCTGCACATGAACGCCGCCGGACATCACCGGGTGGCTGCGCGGGTGCTCCACGCACTGGGTTTCGAACCCCCGGAGGCCTGGTGGGCGCCACTCGACCGCCCGGGTCTCGGCCCGTCGGGTCTCGCGTACTATCGCGAGTTCGTGGGTCCCTGGGTGCGTCGCCGGGTCACCCGCACCTCCTCGGGTGACGGGCGCACGGCGAAGTACCCGACCTGGATCGAGTGCACGCCCGCGTGAGCGACATCGAGCTGACGCGCCTTCCCGCCGGAGAGGTCACACTGCACGATGCACGGACGTGTTCGACGCGGCAGGTAACCCTGGAGCCGTTCCTGCTCGGCGTCTTCCCGGTGACGGAGGAGCAACTGGCCGACGTGCTGGGCGTCGCCGTGCGACATCCCCGCCGCCCGGCCGCCGACGTGAGCTGGCTGCGAGCCGTGCACTTCTGCAATGCGGCGTCGGAGTGGGAGGGCGTCGACCCCGTGTACCGCTTCGACGGCGAGGACGTGACCTGGGACACGACGGCGGACGGGTACCGGTTGCCGACCGAGGCGGAGTGGGAGTTCGCGTGCCGTGCCGGCTCCGCGGGCCCGCACTATGCACCACTCGCCGATGCGGCGTGGACAGCGGCTGATCACGTCTCCGCGCCGCAGGACGTCGGCGGGAAGCTGCCCAACCTCCACGGGCTGTTCGACACGCTCGGCAACGTGTGGGAGTGGTGCTGGGACCTGCTCGACCCTGCGCGGTACGACGACTATCGCGTCTTCCGCGGGGGCGGGTTCGCCGACGAGGTGTGGAGCGTGCGTGCGTCCGTCCGCCGCGGGGGAGCGCCCCGGATGCACCATGACGACGTGGGCTTCCGCGTCGCTCGCGGCGGCTTCGACCACGAGGGAGAGGCCCAGGGGTGGTCGGCCGCCGGCGACCGCGCGCGCGCCTCCGTCGACGGGCCGCTGCCGGGCGGCTGGACGCCCCGCCGCCGCTGAGTCGTCGCGGCCGTGCCGGGCGAGGATGGGAGACTGGGGGGATGTCCTCCCCGTTCTCGCTCATCCTGTCCCAGGGCCGTGTGGCCGACCGCACCGACGGGGCCCTGGTGGGCGCCCGGCTCGTGGCCGACGCCCTGTCCGCGCTCCTCGGCACTGACGCGCAGGTGGTGGGCACTCCCGACGCTTCCCGCCAGGACGACTGGAGCGAGGCGCTGCCTGCCGCGGCGACGACGCTCACGGGCCTGCGTCACGCCGTCGACACAGCGATCTCCTCGGGCGCGACCCCGCTGCTCGTGACGAACACCTGCGCCGCGAGCCTCGGCACCCTCCCGGCCGTCGCGGAGCATCACCCCGATGCGGTCGTGCTGTGGATCGACGCGCACGGCGACTTCAACACACCGAACACGACCGGATCGGGCTACCTCGGCGGCATGGTGCTCGCGGCCGCCTGCGGGCTCTGGGACAGCGGTCACGGTGCGGGGGTGGATCCGCGCCAGGTGGTCGTGGTGGGCGGGCGCGACATCGACCCCGCGGAGGCCGAGCTGCTGGCGGCCAACGGCGTCACGGTGCTCAGCCCGGGGGAGAGCACCCCGGAGCGACTCCGGGAGCTGGTCGCCGGACGACCCGTGTGGATCCACGTGGACTGGGACGTGCTCGAGCCCGGGTACATCCCCGCCGCGTACCGCGTGGGCGACGGGCTGCTCCCGCACCAGATCGCCGCGCTGTTCGCCTCGCTCCCGGCTGAGAGCGTCCGCGGTGTCGAGCTGGCGGAGTTCGAAGCGGGCGACGCCGAGGTCCCGGAGCGCGTCAGCGTGGAGCTCGTCCTCGAGACCGTCCAGCACCTGCTGCGCTGAAGACAGGGAGCGTACCGGCTACGGGGCTGCCCCGGCGGACGTGTCGAGCTTCCACGCCGTAACCTCGACGGTGGATCCCGCGACGATGTCGAGTTCGACCGGCCACGAACCGCGCTCCAGCCCCGGAAGGCGAGCTGCGTAGAGCTGCCGTGCCACGAGCGCCCCCGCGGTCGCGTTGGCGTCCCAGCCGAGCACCGCGGTCGCCTGTCCCTGCGGGGGAACGGTGATCGTGGCGCTCCCGTCGTCTGTGGCGAGGAACGACGATCCCGGAACCACCTCGACGTCGAGCGCGTGTCCGTTCTGGTCGGCGAAGGCGATGTCCGGATAGCCCTCGATCACGCACGGCTGCTCGCTCACGTTGACCAGGTGGATCGCCTGGGCCCGGTGTCCTGTGGCTCCGTCCGCTGCACCGAGGATCAGCGTGGCGCGGTCGCTGGTGCAGGCGTCGGTCTGGAGGGTCGGTGCACCGACGCCCGGAGCGGTCTCGGCGACGGGATCGCCGACGGCGGTCGGATCGATGAGCGCGCCGGTGTCGTCCGTCGTCGCCTGTTGTGCGGCGTTCTCACGGATGATGTCCTGCTGTCGCGCGTCGTCGGCGAGCCCGCCGCCGACGACGAACAGCGCGACGCTGACGAGCGCACTGATCAGCGCGGTGCGCGCTCGAACCGGCGGAGCCGCCTGCCCGTCACGACGGCCGAGGAGGACGGCCGGGATCCAGCCGCTCATCACCGCCCAGTACGTCGTCACGGGGGCGCTTTCCACCACGGCCACGGTGAGTCCGCGCAGGCCGAAGTCCTGCAGGTAGGAGATCGCCCGGATCGCGTCCAGCCCGAGCCCGAGCACGGCCCCCGCGATGACGGCGGCGAACCACAGGGCCCAGATGCCGCGGCCGGATGGAGCGACGCGGTCGGACACGAACCAGGTGACCGATACCAGCACCGCCGCCACGAGCACGAGCATGACAGGCGTCCATGCCGCCGGGAGGCCCCAGGTGTTGGCCTGAACGGGACCGACGCCGAAGAAGCTGAGGAGTCGGGTGACCACGATATCGGAGCCCCAGAGCCTCGCGGCACCTCCGGCGAGCAGCCACAGCGCGGCGAGGATCAGACCGGCCGTGACGCCACGGGGGAGGCGAGCGATCCGCCGCCGGTCCGACTCGTCGAGACGGGAAGGAGCCGAGGGGGGAGCGGAGGCCATGCGCTCATCCTAGGGGCGAGCGTCGGCGTCGCTCGGGATCCAGACCCATGCGGATGCGTGTGCGCTTGCGTTCGATCAGGATGAACGTCACACCCAGCGCCCAGAGGGGGAGGGGCGCGAGGAACGCCAGCCGGAATGCGTCGAGGGAGTAAGTCTCGGGCGTGCCTGCGCCCTGCACGTCGAGGAGCAGCCCGATCAGGAAGATCGCGAGGAGTGCGGCGATGAAGCCCCCCGCGTTGGTGACGCCGGTGGCGGTGCTCAGCCGGTGGCTCGGGTTGTGGGTGCGGGCGTGGTCGAACGCGATCATCGATGCCGGGCCCCCGGTGGCCAGGGCGACGGCGAGCACGGTGAGCAGCCACGCTGGAGCCGGCCCGGGGAGGGCGATCACCGCGATCCATGCCGCCGCCTGCACCCCGACAGCCGGGAGCACGAGGGCGAGGGAACGGTGGTTCGGAAGGCGCCGCGACAGATCGCCGATCACCGGCCCCAGGACCATTCCGGCGACCACGTAGATCGAGATGATCCCAGCGGCAGCCGCGGGCCGAAGCCCTTCGCCGACGGTGAGGAACGGCATGCCCCAGAGGAGGACGAAGGCCGTGCCGGCGAACGGGGTGGTGAAGTGGGACCAGAACGCGAGGCGGGTTCCCGGGTGCGCCCACGCCGCCCGGATTCCGACGCCGGTGTCGATGGCGGACGTGACGACGCGGACGACGCCGGTGTCCGTGTTCACCGTCACGTCCGCGCCCCGCTCCGGCGGATGGTTGCGGATGACGAGCCAGACCAGCACCGTGAACAGCAGTCCGAGCCCGGCGATGCTGCCGAACGTGATGCTCCATGTGGTCGCGTGCAACAGTGCAGCGACGGGCACCAGGGCGATGAGCTGCCCCGCCTGACCGATGATCCCGGTGAACTGCACCATGAGCGGTCCGCGTTGCGCGGGGAACCAGGTCGCCACGAGGCGCAGCACGGCGGGGAACACCGCGGCGTCGCCCGCGCCCAGGAGCACACGCGCGACGATGGCGATGCCGACGCTGGGGGACAGCGCCATGGTGAGCTGCCCGGCCGCCATGAGCAGCATCCCGATCGTGATGATGGGCCGCGACCCGTAGCGGTCGAGGAGCACGCCGATCGGGATCTGCATCCCGCCATAGACCGCCAGCTGGACGACGGCGAACAGCGCGAGGGTGGATGCGTCGGCCTGGAAGCGATCCGCCGCCTCGACACCCACGGCCCCCAGCGAGGTGCGGTTGGTGATCGCGAGCACGTAGGCGGCGACACCGACCGACCAGATGGTCCACGCGCGCCACCCCGGAGAGGCGGATGCGGGGGAGAGGGGCGGCACCGTTCCACGCTACTCCTGCCCGCCGACGCGCCGGACGAGCGCGATGTCGGTGCCCGCCGGTAGCGTTCGCCGCATGACAGGAACCTCGCAGCACCACACCATCGACTATGTCGAGCTCGTCGTCACCGACCTCGCCGCAGCGAAGCAGTTCTATGCGTCGGCGTTCGGGTGGGAGTTCGTCGACTACGGCCCCACGTACGCCGGGATCGCTTCGGGCAGGGGAGACGGCAGCGAGGTCGGGGGACTGCTCCTCGCCGAGGAGCCGCGGCCCGTCGGAGGCCCCCTCGTGCTGCTCTACTCCGACGACCTCGATGCCACGCGCGACGCGATCGAACCCGCCGGCGGGCGCATCCTGCAGGAGCCGTACGACTTCCCGGGCGGACGGCGACTGCACTTCGCGGACCCGTCGGGCAACGAGCTGGGAGTCTGGTCGGCCGCGTGAGTTCGGGGCGACGGCGTTAGTCTCGTGAGCATGGCCATCGATCCCCACCACAGAGTTTCGGTGGTCATGTTCATCCGTGAGCACGGGCGCGGCGTCGCGGCGACCGTGTCAGCGGGCGGCGAGCCGGAGGCCGCGCTCGTTGGAATGGTGGCTCTCGACGACGGGACGATCCTGTTCACGAGCCGCTCCGAGTCTCGCAAGGTCGCGAACCTCGTGGGCAACGGGGCGGTGGCGCTCGTGGTGGGCACAGAGGGGTCGGTGACCCTGCAGCTCGAGGGGAGCGCCGAGGTGGCTTCGGCCGCGCGGGCGAAGGAGCTGGAGCCGGTGTTCGTGCGGCACGCTCCGGGATCGCGCGTGACCGATCCTGGATTCGCGCTCGTCATCGTGCGACCGCGGTGGGTTCGTTCCTATGACGTCTCCGATGCCGTACCCGTGGTCGTCGAAGCCCTCTGGAGCTGAGCGGCCGCGTCAAGACAGCGCAAATCCCTACCGGTCGACCGACGGTACTGCGAGACGCACCGCCTGGGCGCTCGTGAAGCGGTGGCGGGGAAGGGCGGCAGGGAGAGGCGGAAGGGTCGACGGCCCCACCCGCTTCTCGTCTGACCTGACATAATGTGCATTATCGGTTAATGCACGAGGGGCACCGCGGCCGAGCCACGTCGCCCACACGCTGTCATGATCGAACCCAGGAAGGCTGCACACGAACGCCCGATCGAGTTGTGTTGCCTGCTCTGAGGCGCGTCCCGGGCTGGCCGCGGAACTGAGCCGCTATGAAGACGTGGTACTGGCGTTCCTTCCAGACCACGGCGGCGTTCTCCTGCAGCGTGCGATCTCCACATCTGGCGACGACGCGCCCGACGAGGTCCAGTTGTATCGATTCCCGAACGGTGCGGCGCTGGACGCCTCTCTCGCCGATCCGCGTCGACGTGAACGCTCCGCCGAGCGGGACCGCGTCGTCGCACACACGACGCTGTATCCCGTGGCGATCACGTCTGCGTGATCAGCGTCCGCTCACGTACTCCGCCAGGTGCTCCCCCGTGAGCGTCGATTTTTGGGATACCAAATCCTCGGGCGTCCCTTCGAACACGATTCGGCCGCCGTCGTGCCCGGCGCCGGGTCCGACATCGACGATCCAGTCGGCGTGCGCCATGACCGCCTGATGGTGCTCGATGACGATCACGGTCTTGCCGTCGTCCACAAGCCGGTCGAGCAGCCCCAGGAGCGTGTCGACGTCCGCGAGGTGCAGCCCCGTCGTGGGCTCGTCGAGCACGTAGATGTCGCCCTTCTCCCCCATCTGGATCGCCAGCTTGATGCGCTGACGTTCTCCGCCCGACAGCGTCGACAGGGGCTGTCCCAGCGACAGGTAGCCCAGACCGACGTCTTCGAGGCGGCTCAGAATCGCGGCCGCCGCGGGAAGCTTCGCCTCGCCCTCACTGAAGAAGGCCCGGGCCTCCGCGACGGGCAGATCGAGCACCTCGGTGATGTCCTTGCCGCCGAGGGTGTACTCGAGCACCGCCGCCTGGAAGCGCTTACCGCCGCAGTCCTCGCACGGTGTCTCGATCGTGTCCATGAACCCGAGCTCCGTGATGATGACGCCGGCGCCCTTGCACGTGGGGCACGCGCCCTCGGAGTTCGCGCTGAACAGAGCGGGCTTCACGCCGTTGGCTTTCGCGAAGGCCTTGCGGATGGGCTCCAGCAGACCGGTGTACGTCGCGGGGTTGCTGCGCCGCGACCCCTTGATCGCGGACTGATCGATCGCCACGACGCTCTCGCGACCGGACACCGAGCCGTGGATCAGGGAGCTCTTGCCGGATCCGGCCACACCCGTGACGACCGTCAGCACGCCCGTCGGGATGTCGACATCGACGTTCTGCAGATTGTTGGTCGAGGCGTCGCGGACTTCGATCCGCCCGGCGCCCGTGCGCACGGCGGGCTTGAGCTTCGCGCGGTCGTCCAGGTGCTCTCCCGTGCGGGTGCCGCTGGCCTTCAATCCGTCGACCGTGCCTTCGAAGCAGATCTCGCCGCCCGCGCTCCCCGCTCCTGGACCGAGGTCGACCACGTGATCGGCGATCGCGATCGTCTCGGGCTTGTGCTCCACGACCAGGACCGTGTTCCCCTTGTCCCGGAGTTGCAGCAGCAGCCTGTTCATGCGCTGGATGTCGTGCGGATGCAGGCCGATTGTCGGCTCGTCGAACACGTACGTGACGTCGGTGAGCGCGGACCCGAGGTGCCTCAGCATCTTGATGCGCTGCGCCTCACCCCCCGACAGCGTCCCGGACGGGCGTTCCAGGCTGAGGTAGCCGAGGCCCAGCGTGACGAACGCGTCGAGGTTCGCGCTGAGGGCCTCCAGCAGAGGCGCAGCCCCGGGAAGCGTCAGGCCTCGCACCCAGGCGGCGAGATCGGTCACCTGCATGCGGCACGCGTCGGCGATGCTGATCCCCTCGGTCTTCGACGACCGCGCGCCCTCGGTGAGGCGGGTCCCGTCGCACTCCGGGCATACCGCGAACGTGGCGACGCGCTCCACGAACGCACGGACGTGCGGCTGCAGCGCGTCGAGGTCTTTGGAGAGCATCGACTTCGTGATCTTGGGGATCAGGCCCTCGTAGGTCATGTTGATGCCCGAGATCTTCACCTTAGTGACCTCGCCGTAGAGGAAGAGGTGCCGCTGCTTCTCGGTGAACTCCGCGATGGGCTTGTCCGCGGGGTAGAAGCCCGACTGCGAGAAGCCTTTCACCATCCAGCCGTCTGCCGTGTACCCGGGCACCATGATGGCGCCCTCGTCGAGCGACCGGGACTCGTCGACGATCTGCGACAGGTCGAGGTCAGACACCGCTCCCCTGCCCTCGCAGCGCGGGCACATGCCGCCAAGGTAGATCGCGTCCTTCACGATCTTCTTCTCGCCGCCCGGCCCGGTCATGACGCCGCTGGCCTTCTGCGTCGGGATGTTGAACGAGAACGCGGTCGGTCCGCCGATGTACGGCTGCCCGAGCTTGCTGAACAGGATGCGCAACATGGCGTTCGCGTCGGTCACGGTCCCGACGGTCGAGCGCGGGTTGGCGCCCAGCCGCTCCTGGTCCACGATGATCGCGGTGGTCAGACCCTCCAGGACGTCGACGTCGGGGCGCGGCACCGACGGCATGAATCCCTGCACGAACGCGCTGTACGTCTCGTCGATCATGCGGCGGGACTCCGCGGCGATCGTGTCGAAGACCAGCGAGCTCTTGCCCGAGCCGGACACACCGGTGAACACCGTGAGCCGTCGCTTCGGGATGTCGGCGCTGACGTCCTTCAGGTTGTTCTCGCGCGCACCCTGCACGCGGATCAGGTCGTGGGTGTCCGCGGGGTGCGGTGCAGCGGTCATCGGTGTCCTTCTGTTCGGGGCGGCGTCGCCGGTGGCGTCAGCCGGCCTGGTTGATTCGGAGGAGGTTGCCCGCCGGGTCGCGGAACGCGCAGTCGCGCACGCCGTACGGCTGATCCATCGGCTCCTGCACGACATCGGCCCCCGCCTCCACGAGACGCTCGAACACGGCGTCGAGGTCATCGCTCGCGAGGGTGAGCGCGCCGTAGCTTCCTTTCGCGATCAGCTCGAGGATGGTCTGCCGCTCGGTGTCGGTGATGCCCGGGTCCGTCGCCGGCGGATGCAGCACGAGGGAGGTCTCCGGTTGGTCCGTCGGGCCGACGGTCAGCCAACGCAGCCCGTCGTAGCCGACATCGTTGCGCACCTCGAAGCCGAGGGCGTCGCGGTAGAACCCGAGCGCCGCCTCGGCGTCGGTGTGCGGGAGGAACGCGTAGTGGATGCTGATGTTCATGATGCTCACGTTAGGTCCGCGTCGGGACGCGGCGCTTCTCGATTCCTGATCGGTCGGGTGACCTGCTTCGCCTGGAACGACGGGATCCCCTCGACGGTGGCAGCGCGTTCACGGTACACGCTGGGTGGGACACCGACCAGCTCCGAGAACCGCGTGCTGAACGTTCCGAGCGATGAGCAGCCCACCGCGAAGCAGACCTCGGTCACGCTGAGATCTCCGCGACGCAGCAGCGCCATCGCACGTTCGATCCGGCGCGTCATAAGGTACGCGTACGGCGACTCGCCGTATGTCTCACGGAACCGACGACTCAGGTGCCCCGCCGACATGTGCACGCCGCGGGCCAACGCCTCGACATCGAGCGGTCTGGCGTATTCGCGATCGATCCGGTCCCGCACCTTGCGCATCAGGACGAGCTCGCGCAGCCGGGCATCATCCACCGCCATCACGAGACGATCCTGCCATGACGTGGGGTGTCGCGTGGTGTCGGAGTGCGACGCGTTCCGGCGGTCCTCCCCCGCGAACGCCTGCCGAGCGCTACCCTGGGGGCATCCTCACAGGATCTTCTCAGAAAGGGTCCCCAACCATGTCTGAAGCAATCAACGAGACGAAGTCGTTCTTCTCCTCCATCCGCATCGCCCTCGCCGTGTCCGGCGTGCTCGCCCTGCTCGCAGGCATCGTCCTGCTCGTCTGGCCGGTCAAGTCGGCCGTCATCGTCACGGCGATCTTCGCGTCGTACCTCGTCGTCGCCGGCATCGTCTACATCGGGCTCGGCATCTTCTCGCAGGCGAAGGGCGGCTGGGCACGGGTCGGCCACATCGTCCTCGGCCTGCTGTACATCGCGGCCGGAGTCATCGCGTTCTTCAACCTCAACGTGGCGGCGGCGACGCTCGCCCTGGTCGTGGTCATCTTCATCGGCGTGAGCTGGATCGTCGACGGTGTCGTGGCCCTCTCGCTCCTCGGCAGCGACGGGTCCCGCGTCTGGACCGTGCTCTACGCGATCCTCAGCATCGTCGCCGGAATCATCGTGCTGTTCTCGCCGGCCATCGCGGGCTTCGCGTTCTGGCTGCTCCTCGGCATCTCGCTGATCGTGCTCGGCATCGTCCAGATCGTCCGGGCCATCACGCTGGGCAAGGACGAGAAGAACGTGATCGCCGACGTGCAGGGCTCCCCCGCCGTCTGACCTCACGAGACGACTCCGCCCCGGTGCCGCACAAGCGGGCCGGGGCGGAGTCGTATCCGAGGATCAGGAGGCGGTGAAGGCGCTCACGTCGCCGACGAGCCGCGTGTTGTCCTCGGGGACCGGATCGATGACCGCCTTCGCGACCTCGGCCGCGAACTCGGACACGTTGTACAGGCGCCCGGCCGACTCGCGGCGCTCCGCAATGGCCCCGGGGTTCGCACGCTCCAGGAGCGTGGCCGTGATGGTGCCCTCGATCATGTCACCGGAGACCACGGTGAAACCGACGCCCTTCTCGGCGAGACCGGGGATGAGCTCGCGAAGCGCATCCTCACCGGCGCGCTTGGAGAGGGCGACCGGCTCGTACTCCGGCATCGTCGGGGTGGTGCGGATGAAGTGGGCCTGGTGACTCGTCACGAAGACGACACGGGCGCCGTCGTCGAGCAACGGGGTGGCCGCGTTCAGCACGTTCAGCTGCGCGTCGCGGTTCAGCGTGAGGGCGTAGTCCTCCGCCATCCCGGACTCCATACCGCCGGAGGCGTTGAGCACGAGCACGTCGAGGCGGCCGAACTCCGCGCGCACCGCGTCGAACATGGCGTCCACCGACGCCGTGTCAGTCAGATCCGCGCCGACGACGAGGACCCGCCGACCGAGCTCGCGCAGTTCTGCAGCGAGCTTCTCCGCGCGCGGAGCCTTGTTGCGGAAGTTGATCACGACGTCGGCGCCCGCCTCGGCGAGGTAGCGGACGGTGTCGGCGCCGATCCCCCGGGACGAGCCGGTCACGAGGGCGACCTTGCCGTCGAGGGATCCTGCGGGAAGAACGTCGGTCACGGTGACTCCTCATGATGCGTGAAACGCCGTGAGCGCACGGCTCTCTCACATTACCAAGCGGTCGCGAGGGCACCCCGATCGCCGGGGCAGCGCGTGATACCTTGACCACAAAGGAGGCCGAATGGACAACTTCTCGACTTTCGTCGTGTTCATCGACCAGTGGGCGTGGATCGGATGGCTGGTCCTCATCGCCGTCTTCCTCGTGATCGAGATGCTCTCGCTGGACTTCACGTTCCTCATGCTCAGCTTCGGCGGCCTGGTCGGACTCGTCACGGACTTCCTCGGCGTGCCGGTGTGGATCCAGATCATCATCGCCGGCATCGCTGCCGCCCTCTTCATCCTGTTCCTCCGGCCTCCGCTGCTGCGGCGGCTGCATCGCGGCGCCGACCCGGCCCGGTCGAACGTGGATGCTCTGGTCGATCTGCGCGGCTTCGCACTGAGCGACATCACGCAGGTGTCCGGGCAAGCCAAGCTCGCCAACGGCGACACCTGGACGGCCCGCTCGTCCTCCCCCGTGCCCATCCCCCAGGGCGCTCCGATCGCCGTCACCGCCATCAACGGCGCCACGGCGATCGTCCGTCCCCTCAACGACTAGGAGAACACGTGGACGACGCATCGTTCATCCCCACGGTGATCATCTGGATCCTGGTGATCGCGGTCATCATCTTCGTGATCGTCACCATCGCCAGGGCCATCCGCATCATCCCCCAGGCGACCGCGGGTGTCGTCGAGCGGCTCGGGCGCTACCACAAGACCCTCTCCCCCGGGCTGAACATCCTGGTGCCCTTCATCGATCGCCTCCGCCCGCTGATCGACATGCGCGAGCAGGTCGTCTCCTTCCCGCCCCAGCCGGTGATCACGGAGGACAACCTGGTCGTGTCGATCGATACGGTCGTCTATTTCCAAGTGACGGACGCGCGCGCGGCGACATACGAGATCGCCAACTACCTCGGCGCCGTCGAGCAGCTCACCACGACCACCCTGCGCAACGTCGTCGGCGGTCTCAACCTCGAAGAGGCACTGACCAGCCGCGACAACATCAACGGGCAGCTCCGCGTGGTGCTGGACGAGGCCACCGGCAAGTGGGGCATCCGCGTCGGTCGCGTCGAGCTGAAGGCCATCGACCCGCCCGTCTCGATCCAGGACTCCATGGAGAAGCAGATGCGCGCCGAGCGGGACCGTCGTGCCGCCATCCTCACGGCGGAGGGCACCAAGCAGTCCGCCATCCTCGAGGCGGAGGGTCTGCGGCAGGCGGAGATCCTGCGGGCGGAGGGCGACAAGCAGGCGGCCGTGCTCCGTGCCCAGGGCGAGGCGGAGGCGATCCAGAACGTCTTCAGCGCGATCCATCAGGGCGCTCCCGACGACAAGCTCCTCGCGTATCAGTACCTCCAGATGCTGCCGAAGATCAGCGAGGGCCCGTCCAACAAGCTGTGGATCGTGCCCAGCGAACTGACGGAGGCACTGAAGGGCATCGGCAGCGCCTTCACCCCGAAGCCGGGCCAGGGGCCCACGGACCCCGCACCCCGCGTGTGACGCACCCGTTCTTCTCGAACGCCCGCTCCCCGCGGATCTTCGCGCATCGCGGTCTGGTGACCGCCGCAGGCGAGGAATCCGGGGTGTGGGAGAACACGGCGGGGGCCTTCGCCGCCGCGCACGCGGCCGGCGTCGAGTACATCGAGACCGACTGCCAGGTGACCGCCGACGGGGACGTCGTCCTGGTGCACGACCCCGACCTGCGCCGCCTCGCTGACGACTCGCGCGCGGTGAGCGAGGTCCGCACCCGTGAGCTGCGTGCACTCTTCGCCGATCACGGCGGGCTGCTCACCGTCGGTGATGCGCTCTCGTCCTTCCCCGACGTGCGCTTCAACATCGACGTCAAGACGCCGGCTGCGGCCGGACTCCTCGGCCCCGTCCTCGCCCCGCACACCGAGCGCGTCCTGATCACGAGCTTCTCCGACGCGAGCCGTCGAGCGACGGTCGAGGAAGTGAGACGCGCCGGGGCCGCGCAGCGCCCCGCCACGTCGGGCGGACGCCGCACGATCGCCTCGGCCCGCGCGCTGTCGGCCCTCCGCCTCTCCCCCGCGCGTGCCCTGCGTGACATCGACGCGCTCCAGATACCGGAGCGTCGTGGCGCCCTGACCGTCCTCACCCCCGCGCTCCTGCGGGCGGCGCATCGGGCCGGGATCGAGGTGCACGTCTGGACGGTCAACGACCCGGATGTGATGCGTCGCCTCCACCGGATGGGGGTGGACGGGATCGTGTCGGACCGCGCCGACCTCGCGGTCTCGGTCCTCGCTCCTGAGTAGGGCGAGCTCTTTACCCGCCGGCGCTGGGATTCCACTGTGAATACCGCCGAGATCGCGGTCACGTGGATGAAGCCCACAGGCTCGAGCGTTATACCTGACAGCGACGAGAGGACCACACAATGGCAGATCGCAGCCTGCGCGGCATCCGACTCGGCGCCCAGAGCCTACAGAGCGAAGAGGGCGTCGTTTTCATGGAGCGCCGTGAGACCACCTACACCTGTGACACGTGCGGACACGACACCACCCTGATGTTCGCGGCCGACGCCGAACCCCCGCAGACCTGGGAGTGCCGCGCCTGCGGTGCTGAGGCCCGACTGCAGGTCGACGGTCAGTCCGTCACCATCGAGGCGAGCGACGAGAAGTCCGCCCGCACGCACTGGGACATGCTGATGGAGCGCCGCACCCGCGCCGAGCTCGAGGAGCTCCTCGAAGAGCGGCTCGCCTTCATCCGTGCCCGCCGCGGAGCGGGAGAAGATCCCACGAGGGAGAAGATCGGCGCCTAACGCCGACGGGCGCGCCACCACCCGACCACGAGCGCGCCCACCCCGCCCCACAGCAGCATCTGCTGCACCCAGGGGCCCAGGACGACACCCGCCGTGAGGCCGGAGCGCAGCTCGACATCCTCGAGCATCGCTCCGGCCTCATCCGCGTCCAGGCTGGTGATGGTCCGGCCATCGTGGCGGATCACCTGACTCGTGCCGACCGTGGAGATGTTCACCACACTCCGGCCCGTCTCGATCGCCCGCATGCGCGCGAACGCGAGCTGCTGGAGGTTCTCATCGGTACCGCGGAAGTCCGCGTTGTTGGTCTGGAACACCAGCACCTGCGCGCCGTCGCCGATGCCCTCGAGGATCACGTCGTCGTAGATCACGTCGAAGCAGATCGCGAGACCCACCTTCACACCGTCGACCTCGACGATGGGAGCGTTCGTGCCCGGCGTGTACTCGCGCTGGATGAGCCCGATCAGATCAGGGACCAGCGCATTGAAGAAGGCGCGGTCGGGAACGTACTCACCGAACGGCACGGGGTGGCGCTTGTCGTGCGACTGCGACGCCTCACCGCTCTGGGTCCACAGCATCGACGTGTTGTAGAAGCGGTCGCCTCGCGCGGTCGCCGCGTTGGCGAGCAACGGGGCATCCACCCGATTGGCGACCAAGGTCATCCGGCGGGCGAGAGCCGAGCTCTCGGCGGGATCGGCGTCGAGGGATCCCTCCGGCCACACGAGCAGATCGAGATCCTCGCCGTAGAGGGGCGCAGTCGCCTCGGTCTGGGCCTGGATCACGGAGAACGGTTCGCGCGAGTCGAAGTAGCCCGTCGGTCCGTTCCCCTGCACGGCTCCGATGCGCATCGTCCCCGTGGCTGCCGTCGGGAACAGCGGGGTGAACATCAGCACCACCACGACTGCTGCGGGAACGACCAGCCGCAGCGGACGCCGCCAGGACCCGGTCCGGACCAGCTCGATCACCATGGCCGTCAGCAGCACCATCAGGAAGCTCAGCCCGCTGACCCCCAGCCACGAGGTGACCGGAGCGAGCGGACTCTCGGCCTGACTCATGCCCAGGCGCGCCCACGGGAATCCGCCGTAGGGCCACCAGCCCAGGAAGAGCTCCCGCCCGACCCACAGTGCGGCGACCACCGTCGGCAGGATGAACAGGCGGCCAGCCGTGCCGGGGAATGCCCGCGGAAGCCAGCGGTAGGCCAGGGCGATGGGGACGAGCGCGACCGCGGTCAGCGCACCCTCGACGACGCTGAGCGCCGCCCAGGGCAAAGGCCCGAGGTAGCGGGAGGTCCAGGACACCAGCAGACCGAAGAAGACGACGCCGTACACGAGGCCGACGAGCAGGGCGCCGCCCGCCCGTCGCCCGATCAACGCCAGCAGCAGGAGCCCGGTGGCCGGGAACGCGAGGATCCAGACCGCGGCCTCGGGGAACGCGAGATCCATGAGCACCGCCGCCCCGACAGCAGCGAGCACGGCGCCCCACAGCGGCAGGAGGGCACGCGGGCGGACGGGGACGGACGGATCGGTCACGGCGCTCACCCTCACATCGACGAGTAGGCGACGATGCCCCGCCGCACGCCGTCGAGGGCGAGCCGAGCGGTGCGCGCGAGAGCGGGGTCTTCGGCGACGATCGAGAGCTGGTCCAGCAGGTCGATCGTCTGCTTCGCCCAGCGGACGAAGTCTCCGGCGGCCATGTCGGCGTCGATCAGGACGCGGTCGAGCGCACCCCCACGCGCCCAGGTGTGCATCGCCCCCGCAAGGCCAGCGGCCAGGGGCTCGCTGCCGGGCAGCTGGTGATCCCGCTCGAGGTCGTCCAGCTCGGCCCAGAGGGCTGTCGTCCGGTCGTACGCGGCGCGGAACGGCCCCCGGGGCAGACCTCGCTCCCCCGTGTTCGACTCGTCCCGCCGCGGCTCGTACACGAGGCAGCACGCCATGGCGGCGAGAGACGGAGCGTCCAGGCTCTTCCAGAGGTCCTGACGCAGCGACTCGGCGATTAGGAGGTCACGCTCCCCGTAGATCCGCCGCATGGTGCGGCCGGCCTCCGTCAGCAGGGTCTCGTCGTCGTCGCGGCGGAGGTAGTCGAGTGTCTCCAGCACCTCCACCACGCGATCGAACACCCGCGCGACGGTCCCGGTGCGGTTCTCGATCTGGCGGCGCGTGCGATCGGTCTGCCTCTTGAGCTTCCAGTAGCGTTCGGCCCACCGCGCGTGCGCCTCGCGATCCGGACAGCGGTGGCAGGGATGTCGCTGCATCTGCGTGCGCAACGACTGGATGCGCTTCATTCGCTTGTCCCGTGCGGCACGCGGCGCGTTCGCGTCCTGCCGGTTCTTCTTCTCCAGGTCGCTGAGCTCACGGCGGATCGCGGCGTACTCGGGGAAGTCGCCGTGCTCGCAGGCCATCGCGGAGCGATAACCGGCAAGAGACTCCTCCGCCTCACGCACCTGGCGCGCCAGGCCGACGACGGCGCGATCGGCCTGGAACTGCGCGAACGACGACTCCAGGATCTGCCGCGCCCTGCCCTTCCCGAACATGTCGATCAGGTTGACGGCCATGTTGTAGGTCGGCCGGAAGCTGGAGTTCAACGGATACGTGCGTCGGGAGGCGAGGGCGGCCACGGCCTGCGGATCCATGCCCTCGGTCCACTGCACGACCGCGTGGCCCTCCACGTCGATCCCCCGGCGACCCGCCCGCCCGGTGAGCTGCGTGTACTCACCGGACGTGATCGCGACACGCGCCTCGCCGTTGAACTTCTCCATCTTCTCCAGCACGACGGTCCGGGCCGGCATGTTGATGCCGAGAGCGAGCGTCTCGGTCGCGAACACGACCTTCACGAGCTTGCGCTGGAACAGTTCCTCGACGACCTCCTTGAACGCCGGAAGCAGACCGGCGTGATGGGCGGCCACGCCGCGCTCGAGGTTGTCGAGCCACTCCCAGTAGCCGAGCACACCGAGATCCTCGTCCTGCAGGGTGCGCGTGCGCTCCTCGACGATGGCGCGGATCTCGGCCCGCTCCTCGTTCGAGGTGAGGCGGATGCCCGCGCGCCGGACCTGCTGCACGGCGGCATCGCAGCCGACACGGCTGAAGATGAAGAAGATGGCGGGCAGGAGACTCGACCGCTCCAGGAGCTCGACCACATCCGGGCGATCCATCCGCTCGATGCGACGCGCGTTGGCCGAGCGCACCGGGCGTCGTCCGCCGCGAGGCGGGCGCTGCGCCTGCCGTCCAGCGTGACGGTTGCTGCGATACGACTGCGCCTGCCGATTCGCCTCGTACGTCGAGCCCGTGAAGGAGCGGATCCGCATGAGCTCCTGGTTGACCTGGGCCGTCGCGAGACCCGCCCTGTCGTCGAACAGCGGAAGCAGGTCGTCGCGCACGAGCACGTGCTGCTCCAGGGGCACCGGCCGCACCTCGGACACGATCACCTCCGTGTCGCCCCGCACCGTGTCGAGCCAGTCGCCGAACTCCTCCGCATTCGACACCGTCGCGCTGAGGGAGACCAGACGCACGCGCGGGGGCAGGTGGATGATCACTTCCTCCCACACGGCTCCGCGGAACCGGTCGGCCAGGTAGTGCACCTCATCCATCACGACGTAGCGCAGGTCGCGGAGCGCGGCGGAGTCCGCGTAGATCATGTTCCGCAGCACCTCGGTCGTCATCACGACGATGCGGGCGTTGCCGTTGATGTTCGTGTCGCCGGTGAGCAACCCGACCTCGTCGGGGCCGTAGACGTCGACGAGCTCGCGGAACTTCTGGTTCGACAGAGCCTTCATCGGCGTCGTGTAGAACGCCTTGTCCGTCGGGCTCTGCATCGCGAGGTGGATCGCGAACTCACCGACGATCGTCTTGCCCGCCCCGGTCGGCGCCGCGACCAGCACGCTGCGCCCGTTCTCCAGGGCGTGACACCCGGCCACCTGGAACGGATCGAGCTGGAATCGCTGGCGCGCGGCGAAGGCGACGGTCTGCGGATGGCTCGCCGCGTCCTGCGCCTGCGCGTAACGGTCGGACGGAGAACTCATACGGCGTCAGGGACGATGCCGGCGGCCGCATCCCTCTTCCGTTTGCGCCGATCGAAGAGCAGAGAGAGTCCCGCGGCGGCGAAGAACAGCACGATGAGGATCCCGGCGAGCATCAGCATGCTCACGACGTCGGCGGCGGGAGTCGCGAGGGCGGCGAAGATCGTCGCGATGAGGACCGCGACTCGCCAACCCTTGAGGATGGCGCGACCCGACATGACGCCGGCCAGGTTCAGCGCGACCAGGAACACCGGGAGCACGAACGACACCCCGATCACGATCATCAGCTTGAAGACGAAGTCGTAGTACTCCTGCGCGTAGTAGAAGTTCGTCCCGCCCTCGGGGGTGAAGCTCCACATGAGTTCGATCACGTGCGGCATGATCATGACGCCGAGGTAGCAGCCGGCGAAGAAGAGCGGAACCGCGGCGAGCACGAAGCCGACCGTGTACTTGATCTCCTTGCGCGTGAGCCCCGGCATGATGAACGCCCAGACCTGCCACAGCCAGATGGGCGCGGACAGGAACAGCCCGATCGAGAAGGCGATGCGCATGCGCATGTCGAAGGCCGCGGTCACCGTGCCGAAGTTCAGCGCGCTGAAATCGTCGCCGCGTTTCTCGGTGATGATCCGGATGGGCTCCGTGATGAAGTGGATGACCGGGTCCGCGACGATGAACGCGATCACCATGCCGACCACCAGCGCGAGGGCAGCGTACATGAGACGCTTCCGCAGCTCGACGAGATGCGCGCCGAGCGACATCCGCCGATCCCGGTCGGCCTTCGCCTTCACGGTCGGTTCGATGGCTGCCACGGCCGGTCAGGCGCGAGGCGGAGTCTCAGGTTCGGCGCCCGTGTCCTTCACCGAGGTGGGCTCAGCGACGGCGGACTCGGCGCGCGTCGCATCTTCTTCCTTCATCGCCTTCATCTCACCCTTGAACACGCGGGCGGACTGCCCCATGCTCTTCGCGAGCGCCGGCAGCTTGGCAGCGCCGAAGAGAAGGAGGATGACGGCGAGCACGATCAGCAGGTGCCAGCCTTGCATTCCAGCGAACATATCGACATTCCCGTCGTCGGGGGGCTTTCGTCCCCAGTCTACAGATCAATCCTGCGTATCGGGCTGGTGGTACAGCGCGAGTCCCGCCTCCGCCCACTCACGCGTCGCCAACCGAGCGACTCCCGGCTCCCGGACTTCCATCGCTCCGCCGAACCTGGCCGCGAGGCGCTTGATGCCGCGCGGGTCCGCCAGATGCAGACGGGCCGTCACGACGCCGTTCGCGGGCTCCATCGCTTCCGCCGGCAGGAACCCGCTGAGCAGCGGGGCGAGCCGCTCCGGCACGCGCACCGTGACCTCGCCTTCGTCCTCCAGACCGGCGAACGCCTCGGGAACCTGGTCACCGCCGTGGGTACTGGGGATGTCGGTCAGCGTCGGCTCGCTCACCCGATCCAGGTGGAAGGTACGCATCGCTTCTCGCATGTGGCACCATCCCTGCAGGTACCACTGCCCGTTCGTGATCAGGATCTGGACGGGATCGACGGTGCGCGTGGTCGGAGTCGAGTCAGGCGCCTGGTAGGTGAACGAGACGGCGACGCCCTGCTGCAGCCCGCGCGACACCACGGAACGGACCTCGTCGACGGCGCTCGCCGCCACGACGACATCGGCGGGGGCATCGGCCGCACCGCGGGAGAGCTTCGAGATCAGACCGGCGACGAGACCCGAGTCGGAGACCGCCGGAACGGCCGCCACCATCTGCAGCCCGGCCAGGAGCGCGGCGGCCTCCCGGGCGGTGAACCGCGGAACTCGGCGCAGCGCGACGTCGTTCGTGATCTCGATGACGTCCTCCAGCTCGAGCAGGTCCCAGTTGATGTCGAACATCTCCTGAGGCTGCTGCCAGAATCCGGCCTCGCCCGGCAATCCGATCACGGTGAGCTTCTCGACCATCGCGCGCATCTCGCGCGGCGTGACGCCGAACTCCTCCGCGGCCTCCGCGAGAGATACCTGCCCGTGCTCGAGCAGGTAGGGAACGAGTGTCAGGTACAGGCGTACGCGGTCAGCGGCAAGGAGCGGCTTCTGCTGCGGGCTCATGCGCGTGCCCCCGTGTCGGTGTGCGCATCCACGACAGCGGACAACCGGGCGACCACGGCGTCACGCAGCGGGGCAGGCTCGACCACCCGCACCTCGGGACCGTACGAGGCCAGCTCGTCGGCGAGGATGTGCAGATCCACGAATGGCACGCGGATGCCCTGCGCGGCGGCGGTCGCGCGTCGTCCGAGCCTCAGCGCGGCCTCGGTGCCCGGAGTCACCTCCAGAAGCGCGGAGTTCGCCGCAGCGACCTGCTCGAGTCCGCTCAGCGCGCGCTCCCCCGCTCCCTCGCGCAGGGCGGGGTCGAACGACGTCGCGCTCACCGCCACGTCGCCCACGATGCGGCTCAGCAGGAAGGTGCGGTCCTCCTCCACATCCACATCGACCCCGTAGACGTGCCAGCGCGCCTCATAGTCCACCAGTGCCAGCGGCCGGACGCGGCGACGACGCGGCGCATCCTCGCCGGGCTTCAGATAGTCGAACGACACCACACGGCTGCGCTCGATCGCGTCCTGCAGCGGAGAGAAGGCCGCGTCCCGTGCGGTGATGCGCGGAGCGAAGCCGATGATCGGCTCATCGCCGTCGATACCGAGGGCGCGGATCTTGCGCACGCCCGACTGCGCGTCGCCCGAGACCGACTCCGCACTCCACACGCTTCCCGCCAGGCGCAGCACCGCGAGCTCCGCCGCGGTGAACTCGATGTCGCTCGGCAGGTCGTACTCCGCTTGGGGGATGCGGTACCGCGCCTCCCGGAGATCGTTCGGGTCGGCAGCATCGCCGATCGTCTCGATCGGCACGCCGAGCGACCGGAGCTCGTCCTTGTCGCGCTCGAACATCTTCTCCAGGGCATCGGAGCGCGTACCCGCGTCCGCCCGCTGCCGATACCCCGAGACGTTGTCGAGGATCTGCTGCTTCGTCAGCCCGATCTCCGTCGCCATCAGCGCCACGACGAGGTTCGTCAGGCGCTCTTCGGCAGGGATCCGGGCGGCCATCACGGAGCGGCTGAGGGGGCGATGCCGAGGATGTCCACCACGACGGCCATCGCGACGGAGTTCTCGGTCTTCGGGAGCACGACGAGCACCTGCGAGCCGACCGGGTGCCCCACGAGGGCCTCAGCCACGGGGGGTGCGATCTGCGCCATCTGATCGACGGCCTGCTGGCCCCAGGAGCTCTGGATGACCTTCTTGTCGTCCCAGCCCACGGCCGTGAAGTGAACGAGCGGAGAGTCGTCCTTCGTGACCTTCTCTCCGTCACCGAGGATGAGCGTCTGCACGACCTGCTTCTTCGGTGCGGCGCTATCCGGGATGATCACGCCGGGAGTGCCGTCGGGAGCACGGACCACGGTCGGCATGCCCTGCGCGTCGTTGAACTGCAGCGAGCCCTCGGCGCGCGGGTGGAACGCATCAACGACGTCGACCACGAAGACGGCGACGTCGTCCTCCGCCATGCCGAAGCCCTTGAGATTCGCGGCACCGAAGTCGTCGGGCGTGAGCCCGGCCACGACGCGGCTTCCGGCGGTCGCGCACTCGAGGACGCCGGCAAGGCCGGGCGCCTGCGAGGCCCACGACTCGATGCTGGACGCGCGCGTGCTGTCGCTGTCGTAGGACGTGGCGAACACCTTCTCACCCGTCTCGCCGCTGTAGATCGAGAGCTGCACGATGATCGGCTGCGCGTCGTCGACGATGCGACGGCCGTCTCCGGTCACCGCGTCGGTGAACGACGTCTCGGTCAGGCGGAGGGGACTGAAGATGTCGACGTCGGGCGTGGAGCCGACCTCTCCGTCGACAGTCACGGCGTCGCCGATGCCGTTCGCGTGGCCCGTGCGATCGCACGAGGCGTCGGCGGAAGACGCGGTCACGCTGCACCCGGTCAGAGCGAGGGCGGCGAGACTGAGGGTGGCCAGAACGGCGGACGTTTTACGCACGCGCTCCAGTCTATTCCGTCGACTGCCCGGATTCGCGCGACGCGGCGGCCTGGCGCGCGCCTTCGGCGGCCTTTCCCGCCTCGCGAGCCCGCTTGCGGAGGTTCTTGTCCGTGATCTCGCGGTCGCCGACGGCCCCCGGCGTCCACAGCTCGACGTCGGCGTCGCTGTAGCTGCTCTTCGACGCGCGCCGCTTGACCGACGGCGCGACCGCGCCGGGCGCGAGCCGGCGGGCCGTGAGGAGGAAGCCGGTGTGCGCCACCATCCGGTGATCCGGTCGCACCGCGAGCCCCTCGACGTGCCAACCGCGCACCATCGTCTCCGACGCATCGGGATCGGTGAACAGACCGGTTCCGCGGATGTACTCCGCAACCCTCGAGAGCTGGGTCGCGGTCGCGATGTAGCAGAGCACCACGCCGCCCGGTGTGAGCGCGTCGGCCACCGCGTCGATGCACTCCCACGGGGCGAGCATGTCGAGGACGACCCGGTCGACGGAACCGGCCTCGACCTCGGCGGGCAGGGCCTCGACGAGATCGCCCACCACCACTCGCCAGGTGTCCGGGGTCTCGCCGAAGAACGTCTCCACATTGCTGCGGGCCACGTCGGCGAACTCCTCGCGCCGCTCGAACGAGATCAGGGTCCCGGCGGGTCCGATCGCGCGCAACAGCGACAGGGACAGCGCGCCGGAGCCGACGCCCGCCTCGACCACCGTCGCCCCGGGGAAGACGTCCGCCTGCATCACGATCTGCGCTGCATCCTTCGGGTAGACGATCGCCGCACCGCGCGGCATCGACATCGCGAAGTCGCGCAGCAGGGGGCGCAGGGCCAGATACTCGTGCCCGGAGCTGTTCGCCACGACGGAGCCGTCAGGAAGCCCGATCAGGTCGCGGTGCCGCAGCACGCCGTGGTGCGTATGCAGCTCGCCGTCCTCGCGCAGCGTGACCGTGTGCAGGCGCCCCTTCGGGCCGGTGAGCTGAACGCGGTCGCCCTCGCGGAACGGACCGCTCGGTCGCTGGGTCGCCGTCATCGGGTCGCCTCCGTGGTCGTGTGCGCGCCGAACAGCTCGGCGATGTCCGCGGCACCGCGGAGGTGCAGTGTGGGCCAGAGTTGGTGGGCGCCGAGGCCGTCGAGCGGCACGATGTGCGGCACCCCCAGCGTGAGCGCCCCCGACGCGAGACCCGCTCGCAGCCCCGTCGGGGAGTCCTCGATCACCACGACCTCCGCGATGTCGACATCCAGCAGGGCAGCGGCCTGCAGGTACGGCTCAGGGTGGGGCTTGGGATTGTCCACGTCGTCGCCGGCGACGACGACGTCGAAGGCCTCGAAGTCGATCAGGTCCACCACATCCAGGGCCATCCGGCGCAGCGACATCGTGACCAGGCCCGTGCGGATGTCGGCGGCGCGCAGGTCGCGCAGCAGCTCGCGAGCCCCGGGGCGGAACGGCACCCCCTGCGTGCGCAACGCCTGCTGCACGGCGTCGGTGAGGTGCGAGACGATCGCCTCCGGCTCCATGTCGACGCCCGCGTCCTGCAGGATGATCGCGCTGTCGAGGAGCCCGCTGCCGACGAGCCGCAGGGCGTCTTCGTGCGTCCAGGTCCCTCCGAACGACTCGACCAGCGCGGTCTCGGCCGCCATCCAGTAGGGCTCGGTGTCGACGAGTGTTCCATCCATGTCCCAGAGGACCGCGCGGGGCTTGCTGCTCACTGAACCCATGCTAGCCGGGCGCGGCCCACATCCCGCCGTCGCGGGCTAGCCTGGGGTGACCGGAACCGCGAACCCGATGGGAGCACATGGTGGATGTCCTCGGTCCCCGCATCGTCATCGCCGCGTTCGACGGCTGGAACGATGCGGGCGAAGCGGCCAGCGGCGCGATCGCGGCGCTGCAGTCGTCCGGCGACTACGACCTCGTGCATTCCGTCGACCCCGAGCTGTACTTCGACTACCAGTACACGCGTCCCGCCACTCGCATGGATGCGGAGGGGCGCCGTCAGCTCACCTGGCCGGAGGCCGGGCTCTGGCGTCCGCGGAACCCCGGGCCCGGCCCGGAGTTCTGGCTGCTCACCGGCGCCGAGCCCGCCCGCACCTGGCAGGCGTTCGCCTCGGAGTTCATCGACGTCGCGCTGCGCGACGACGTCACCGGTTTCGTGACGCTCGGCGCGATGCTGTCGGACGTGCCGCACACCCGACCCATCTCGATCTTCGCCTCGAGCCAGAACGACCAGGTGCGTGAGGCGCACGGCCTCGAGCGATCGGTGTACGAAGGTCCCGTCGGCATCCTCACGGTGTTCGAGCACTTCGCGGAGAACGCCGGGATCCCCTCGGTCAGCCTCTGGGCCAGCGTGCCCCACTACGTCGCCTCTGCCGCCCCCTCGCCGAAGGTGACGCTCGCCCTCCTCGATCGACTCGAGGAGCTCACCGGTGTCGACGTCGACCGCCGGCACCTGCGCACCGAGGCAGCCGCATGGGAGGCGTCGATCGACGCTGCGGCATCCGAGGACGAGGAGATGGCCGAGTACATCCGTCAGCTGGAGCGCACGCGCGACACCTGGGACTCACCCGATGCCTCCGGCGACGCGATCGCCCAGGCGTTCGAACGCTACCTGCGCCGCCGCGACGACGGTCCGGGCGACCGCAAGCGCTGACGGGGACGCGCCGCGCTCAGGCGGGGATGACGCCCATACCCAGCAGCACGAGCAGCACGGTGCCGAGCAGGATGCGGTAGATCACGAACGGCAGGAAGCTGCGCTTCGAGATCCAGCTCATGAAGAACGCGATCACTCCGAGCGCCACCACGAAGGCGACACCGGTGGCCGCGAGCGTGTCGCCGAAGGAGAAGAACGACGGCTCGCCCCAGCTCTTGAACACCTGGTAGAAGCCGCTGCCGAAGACGGCGGGGATCGCGAGCAGGAAGGCATAGCGCGCAGCAGCCGCCCTCTCGTAACCCAGGAACAGCCCCATCGTGATCGTGCCGCCCGACCGCGAGACGCCGGGGATCAGCGCGAGAGCCTGCGCGAAACCGAACGCGATGCCGTGCGGATACGTCAGATCTCCGAGCTTGCGCCGCTTGGCGCCCACGTAGTCGGCGATTCCGAGCAGGATGCCGAACAGGATGAGCATGATCGCCACGAGCCACAGCGAACGGAACACCGTCTCGATCTGGTCCTGGAACAGCAGACCGAGCACGACGATCGGAACGCTGCCGATGATGATCAGCCACCCCATGCGCGCATCCGGGTCGTTGCGCGGCACCGCGCCGGTGAGCGAGCGGAACCACTGGGACACGATGCGGACGATGTCGCGCCAGAAGAACACGACGACGGCGGCCTCGGTGCCGATCTGCGTGATGGCGGTGAACGCCGCACCCGGGTCCTCCCCCGACGGCAGGAAGGTCCCGAGGATGCGCAGATGCGCACTCGATGAGATCGGGAGGAACTCGGTCAGTCCCTGGACGATCCCCAGGATGAGCGCTTCGAACAGATGCATGGCAGGGCCTTCAGATCTCGGGAGGGCACGGAGGGCGCGAGCGTCACTCAGTACGTGCGCAGCAGATCGGTCAGCACCCGCTGACCGAAGACAAGAGAGTCTACGGGCACCCGCTCGTCGACTCCATGGAACATGCCCGTGAAATCCAGGTCGGCGGGCAGTCGCAGCGGTGCGAAGCCGTACCCGGTGATGCCGAGAGCCGCCAGCGCTTTGTTGTCGGTCCCGGCGCCGAGCAGGTACGGGATGACGGGAACGCCCGGATCGTGGCGTCCGAGAGCCGCGACCATCGCGTCGACCAGCTCGCCGGAGAACGCCGTCTCCATGCCGATGTCGCGCACCACCGTCTCGATGCGGATGTCGTCGCCCACGATCTGCTGGAGCTCGGCGAGCACGTCGTCCTCGGTGCCGGGGATCACGCGCACGTCGATCAGCGCCTCCGCACGCTCGGGGATCACGTTGTGCTTGTATCCCGCGGTGAGCACGGTGGGATTGGTGGTGGTGCGGAACGTGGAGCGCAGGAACGCCTCCGCCGGGCCCGCGGCCGCCGCCAGCGCGTCCGGGTCGTCGACGCTGCGCCCGCTGAGCGCGCTGAGGCCCTCCAGGAGCGCCGTCGTGGTGGGCGTCAGTCGGATGGGCCAGCGCGTGCGGCCGATCGCGGCGACGGCCTCGGCGAGCCTGGTCACCGCGTTCTCCTCATGCAGACGACTGCCGTGGCCCGCGCGACCGGTGGCGACCAGCCGGATCCAGATCAGCGCCTTCTCGCCCACCTGCAGGAGATAGGCCCGGCGATCGTCGACCGAGATGGAGTATCCGCCCACCTCGCTGATCGCGTCGGTCGCCCCGGCGAACCACTCCGGCCGATCCTTGACCACGAGCGCCGACCCCTCGACACCACCGTTCTCCTCGTCGGCGAAGAACGCGAGTACGAGATCGCGCTCCGGCTGCTCCCCCGCGCGGAGGATGTCGGCGACCGACGTGAGGATCATCGCGTCCATGTTCTTCATGTCGACCGCGCCTCGGCCCCACAGCATGCCGTCGCGCACGATCCCGGCGAACGGATCGACGCTCCAGTCCTCGGCGACCGCCGGTACGACGTCGAGGTGACCGTGGACCACGAGGGCGGGCTTGCTCGCATCGCGTCCCCGCACCCTCGCCATGACGTTCGTGCGTCGCGGCACCGGCTCGTAGTACTCGACCGGCAGCCCGAGCGCCTCCAGATAGGCGCCGACGTACTCCGCGGCCTCCCGCTCCCCCTTCGCGTTTCCGCCTCCGTAGTTGGATGTGTCGAAGCGGATGAGGTCGCTCGCGACGCGCGCGACCTCGGGCAGCGAGGGATCGGTCATGCGTCCCAGGCTATCGAAACAGCGTGCCACGCCCGGGCGTCGCGCCCAGTTCGATCGCCCCTTCAGAACGTGCTAATGTCATTCTTCGGTCGGCAACGACACATCCCACACCTGCGCGGGTGGCGGAATGGTAGACGCGCTAGCTTGAGGTGCTAGTGCCCGATAGGGCGTGGGGGTTCAAGTCCCCCTCCGCGCACAGACACGAAGGCCCCGGATCCCCACGGATCCGGGGCCTTCGTCGTACCGCCTCGCCGTCAGACGGCACCCACTCCGAACAGCAGGCCCAGCGCATAGGTGATCGCCGCGGCTCCGAAGCCGATCGCGAGCTGACGCAGGGCGCGGCGCAGGGGCGGCCCGCCCGACAGCACCCCGACCATGGCTCCCGTGCTCAGCAGCGCGATGCCGACTAGGACGAGGGCGACGATGATCGCCGTGGGCCCCTCGAGCCCGAAGATCCACGGGAGGACGGGCACGATCGCTCCGGACGCGAACAGCAGGAAGCTCGAGATGGCCGCCGTCCAGTCGCTGCCGACGATCTCGTGGTCGTCGGCCCCCTGGACCGCGACCGGACCCGTGGCCGCCCGACGCACGCCCTCCTGGGCGGCCGACACGATCCGACGAGCCCGGGCGAGCGACTCCGTCTGATCCATCCCGCGGGCGCGGTACACGAGGGCCAGTTCGTTCTCGTCGATGTCGAGGTCGGCGGCGGCGGCCGCGGCGTCCTCATTGGCCTCCGTCGCCGCGAGCAGCTCGCGCTGCGACCGCACCGACACGAACTCGCCCGCACCCATCGACAGCGCCCCGGCCAGCAGGCCGGCGATCCCGCTGAACAGGACGAAGCCCGAGCTCACCCCGGTCGCCCCGATGCCGAGCACGAGGGCGAGATTGCTCACGAGACCGTCGTTGGCGCCGAACACCGCCGCACGGAAGGAGCCGGAGAGCCGTCGCCGTCCGCGCGCCGCCAGGCCGCGCACGACCTCGTGGTGGACCTTCTCGTCAGCGCGCATCGCAGGGGTCGCCCAGCGCTCGGCATCGTACGGCGACCGAGCCTCGGCACTCTGCGCCAGCGCGAGGACGAAGATCGACCCGAACCGTCCCGCCATCCAGCCGAGAAGACGCGAGCGCAGGCCCGCCCTCGGAAGCCGCCGCGGTTCACCGCCGAGCAGATCGAGCCAGTGCTTCTCGTGCCGGCGTTCGGCCTCGGCCAGTCCCAGCAGGATCGCGCGCTCCTCCCCCGTCCGACGGGCGGCGAGGCGGCTGTACACGGCTCCCTCGGCGCGCTCCTCCACGAGGTAGCGGGCCCATCGGCGGCGGTCAGAGGCCGTCGAATCCGCGGCGGCAGGGGCAGTCATGGGTCCTCCAGGAATCAGCGTGCCCGATGCGCGGGCAACCGTTCCACGCTATCCGCGAGCGGAGCGCGCAACCGCGTCCTGGCACCGATTGCCAGCATTTCGGGGATCCGAAGCAGACGCGGTGGTGATCCCGGTCAGGAGCGGACGCGCTTGCGGAGGACCTCGATGCGCGACTGCAGCTGAGTGACCGTGGCCTGCGCGACCGCCGGCCCCCCGCAGATGCGCCGGAGCTCGGCGTGCACGGCGCCGTGCGGTTGTCCCGACTGGCGCGCGTACAACCCGACCAGGCTGTTCAGCAGCTGCCTCTGCTCGCGGAGGGTGCGGTGGAGCGGCGCGGGAAGCGTCGTGGTGGCCGTCGCCGGCTCCGCGGCCTCGCGCACCTCCCGGTGCCGGGACTGTCGCGCCTGGCGCTGCATCAGGAGCTCGTGGACATGCTCGGGCTCGAGCAGACCGGGGAAGCCGATGAACTCCTCCTCCTCCGGCGTGTTCGGCTCCGCGAGCTGACCGAACTCCTTGCCCTCGAACACGACGCGATCGAAGTGCGCGACGGACGAGATGGCCTGGTAGCTGAACTCCTGGGTGAGTGCGTCGGAGGTCTCCTCCTCGCGGTTCGCACTCTCCAGGAGCGAGTCGTCGAGACCGTCCTCGTCTTTCGAGCCGCGGTCGAGCGCGTGATCGCGCTGCTTCTCCATCTCGTTCGCGAGCTTCATCAGCACGGGCACGTGGGGCAGGAACACGCTGGCCGCCTCGCCCCGGCGTCGGGCCCGCACGAACCGGCCGATCGCCTGCGCGAAGAACAGCGGGGTCGACGACGAGGTGGCGTACACGCCCACCGCGAGCCGCGGCACATCCACCCCCTCGGACACCATGCGCACGGCGACCATCCAGCGCTGAGTGCCGGCGGAGAACTTCTCGATGCGCTCCGACGCCGTGGCATCGTCGGACAGCACGATCGTGGGCTGCTCGCGGGTGATGCTGTGGAGGATCTTCGCGTACGCCCTTGCCACGGTCTGATCGGTCGCCAGCACCAGCCCGCCCGCGTCCGGCACATGATGGCGGATCTCGGTGAGGCGACGGTCGGCGGCGGAGAGCACGGCCGGCATCCAGTCGCCCTCGGGGTCGAGGGCCGTGCGCCATGCCTGCGACGTGACGTCTTTCGTGTTGTCCTGACCTAGATGGGTCTCCAGCTCGTCGCCCGCGCTCGTGCGCCAGCGCATCTTGCCCGCGTACATGTGGAACAGGACCGGACGGACGACACCGTCGGCGAGAGCACGCCCGTAGCCGTACGCGTAGTCGGTGCTGGACACGCGGGCGCCCGTCTCGTCGGGCAGGTACTCCACGAACGGGATCGGCGCGGTGTCGCTGCGGAACGGGGTGCCCGAGAGGAGCAGCCGCCGCTTGGCAGGGCCGTACGCGTCGCGGATCGCATCGCCCCAGCTCAGCGCGTCGCCGCCGTGGTGCACCTCGTCGAGGATGACCAGGGTCTTCGCGTCTTCCGTGAGGTGGCGATGGATCGACGACTTCGCGGCGACCTGCGCGTACGTGACGACGACGCCGTGATAGTGCCGCGCGGGGGCCCAGTGGCTGTTGCGGAACCGCGGGTCGAGCCGGATGTGCACCCGAGCCGCCGCATCGGCCCACTGCGTCTTCAGGTGCTCCGTCGGGGCCACCACGATCACCCGGTCGACCTCGCCCATCCGCATGAGCTCCACCGCGAGCGTCAGCGCGAACGTGGTCTTGCCGGCGCCCGGGGTCGCAGCGACGAGGAAGTCGCGCTGGTCGGCCTGGAAGTAGGCGTCGAGGGCCTCCTGCTGCCACGCGCGCAGCTTGCTCGCCGTTCCCCACGGGGCGCGCTGAGGGAAGGAGGGAGAGAGCATCGACTCCACGATAATCGCTGCCGGGGACACCACGGCATCCGCCGCGATCGCCGCGCGCGTCCGCCCCCGCGGAACCCCCGACGGGTAGGCTCGGTCACTGCGCAGCGGCCGACCGCCGCCCGCAAGCCCCCCGCGAAGGAGAGCCGGATGAGCGACCAGGAATCGACCAGGAGCCCCTACGTCCCGAACGAGACCCCGCACCCGTGGCGACGGTTCGTGGCCATCGGCGATTCCTTCACCGAGGGCATCGGCGACCCCGACCCCGTGAACCCCGGCGCCCACCGCGGCTGGGCCGATCGCGTCGCCGAGGTCCTCGCACAGCAGGTCGACGACTTCGCGTACGCCAACCTCGCCGTGCGCGGCAAGCTCATCGCGCAGATCGTCGCCGACCAGGTCGAGCCCGCCGTGGCGCTGCGGCCCGACCTCATCTCGATCTGCGCGGGCGGCAACGACGTCATCCGCCCCGGCACCGACCCGGACGCGATCGCCGCCCAGCTCGAGGACGCCGTGTCGCGCCTGTCGTCCACGGGCGCCGCCGTCATCCTGTTCACCGGCATCGACACCGGGTTCACGCCGGTGTTCCGTCCCTTCCGCGGCAAGGTCGCGATCTACAACGAGAACGTGCGCGCGATCGCGGAGCGGCACGACTGCATCGTCGCCGACCAGTGGGCGCTCAAGGTCGTGCAGGACGCGCGATTCTTCGACGACGACCGTCTGCACTACAACGCGCTCGGGCATCACGAGGTGGCCCGCATGGTGCTGCGTGCCCTCAACGTCCCGAACGATCTGGAGGCCATGCAGCCCGAGCCGCTCCCCCTCCGTACGTGGCGGGCGGCCAGGGCCGAAGACCTGGGCTGGGCGCGGGAGCACCTCGTGCCGTGGGTGCTGCGGCGGCTGCGGCATCAGTCCTCGGGCGACAACATCGCCGCCAAGCGACCGGAGCCCGGACCGGTGATCCTCCCCGGCCGCGACTGATCGGTCAGTTCTGCAGCGCCCACAGCGCGACGGCAGCGGCGGAAGCGACGTTGAGCGAGTCGACGCCGCCCGACATGGGGATCGTCACCACGGTGTCCGCCGCAGCCAGGGCCTCCCGCGACAGACCGTCCCCCTCCGAGCCCATCAGCAGGGCGACCCGCTCCGGGCGCTCCGCAGCGTAGACATCCAGCGGTACCGCGCCGTCGTCGAGGGCGAGAGCGGCGATGTCGAACCCCTGCGCGGTGAGGTCGCGCATCCCCGCACCCAGGTCGGCCATGCGGGTCCACGGCACCTGGAACACCGTTCCCATGCTCACCCGCACGCTCCGGCGGTACAGCGGATCGGCACAGCGCGCCGAGACCAGCACCGCGTCGGCCCCCAGCCCGGCGGCCGCCCGGAACGCGGCGCCCACGTTCGCATGGTCACCCAGCCCCTCCAGCACCAGCACCAGCCGGGCCCCGCGGATCACGTCGGCGACCGGGGCGAGGGCGGGGCGCTGCATCGACGCGAGGGCTCCGCGGTGCACGGCGTAGCCCGTGACGCGTTCGGCCAGTTCGTCGGAAACGACCAGCACCGGGACCGGCAGCTCTCCGAGCACACACGCCATCTCCTCGACCCGACGTTCGGCGACGAGCACGGAGCGCGGGCGGTGACCGGCCGCCACCGCGCGCTCGATCACCGTCGTCGTCTCCGCGATGTAGAGCCCCTCGGCCGGCTCGGTGACGGCCCGCAGCGCCGTATCCGTCAACCCGCGGTAGTCGTCGAGCCGCGGGTCGTCGAGGTCGGTCACGGACGTCAGGTGCATCCCTCCACTCTGCCAGCGCGAGACCGGCCCCGTCGCCGCGCCGTAGACTCGCACGGGGAGGTCCTGTGAGCGCGTCGAACACCGCCGAGTCATCGGCCACCCTCGGCAGGGTCGCCGACCTGCTCCGCGGCCGGCGCATCGCCTTCCTCACCGGAGCCGGGATCTCGACCGACTCGGGCATCCCCGCCTATCGCGGCGAAGGCGCGCGCACGCGCAGCGACCCCATGACGATCCAGACGTACCTCGGTGACGAGGCCGCCCGACGGCGGTACTGGGTGGGCGGGCACCTCGGCTGGCGCGCGTTCGCACAGGCCGCCCCCAACCCGGGACACCTGGCCGTCGCCGCGATGGAAACCGCCGGGACCGTGTCCGGTGTCATCACCCAGAACGTCGACGGCCTGCACCTGCGGGCCGGCAGCTCGCACGTGATCGAGGTCCACGGCACCATGCGCCGCGTCCTGTGCCTGCACTGCGGACAGGTGTTCGACCGACGCGACATCGCCGTGCAGATCGAGGAGCTCAACCCCTGGATCACCGTGCCCGAGAACGTGGCCCTCGCACCGGACGGCGATGTGCTGCCCGAGAGCACGGACGGCTTCGTGATCCCCGCGTGCACGGTGTGCGGCGGGATGCTCAAGCCCGACGTGGTGTTCTTCGGCGAGTACGTGCCCCAGGACCGATTCCGCGCGGCCGAATCCCTGCTGCGCTCCAGCACGGCCCTGATCGTCGCTGGCTCCTCCCTGGTCGTCAACTCCGGCGTGCGGCTCGTCGACCGCGCCCGCCGCCGGGGGATCCCGCTCATCATCGTCAACCGCGAACCGACACGCGCCGACGCCTGGGCGGACGCCACGCTCGCCGCAGGCACCAGCGACGTCCTTCCCGCCCTCCAGGAGCTGCTGCAGTGACCCACCTCACCCTCATCCGCCACGGACAGACCGACTGGAACCTCGCGAGGCGCATCCAGGGCTCCACCGACATCCCCCTCAACGACACCGGGCGCGAGGACGCACGGTGGGCCGCCGAGAAGCTCGCCGGGACCGCGCACCACGCCGTGTACACGAGCCCGCTCTCCCGCGCCAGGGAGACCGCGGAGATCATCGCGCAGCGTCTCGGGCTCGACATCGCCGGTGTCGTCCCCGACCTGCGCGAGCGGGAGTTCGGCGAGGGCGAGGGACTCCTGGTCCCCGACTACATCTCGACGTACGGCGACTGGCACGCGGAAGTTCCCGGCGCCGAGTCGCTACCCGACGTCGGGGTGAGGGCGATCGCGGCCCTGCACCGCATCGCCAGGGAGGCGCGACGGCGATCGGCCCCGCAGGCGGAGTCGGTGCTCGTGGTCACGCACGGCGGAGTGATCCGCGCCGTGATCGATCACGTCTCCGGCGGCACGCTCCCCCGCGAGGGCACCGTGCTGGGCAACGGATCGGCGCACCGCTTCGTCGCGGCACCGGGGTACCTGCGACTGCTCGAAGAGTCGCCCGTGCTCTGACGCCCCGGCGCTCTGTCGCGCGGTGGATGACGCGGCCTCAGCGGGCGCGGGAGACCACGAAGCGCGCGTGCCGGAGCACGGGCTCGTCCACCATGCGACCGTCGAACCGGAAGACCCCGCGCTCCGTGGCGGCTGCCTCCAGCACGGCCCTCGCCCAGGCGACGGTCTCGGCGTCGGGACGGTAGGCCTCTCGCACGATGGGCACCTGGCTCGGGTGGATACACGCCGTGGCGCGGAAGCCGGATGCCGCAGCGTCGGCGGCCTCCTGCTGCAGCCCTTCCAGGTCGCCGATGTCGACGTGCACGGCATCGATGGCTGCCTTGCCGTGCGCGCCCGCCTCCAGCAGCACGCGCGAGCGGGCGTAGCGGGCGACGTCGCGGTAGAGGCCGGCCGCGGTCCGCGAGGACGTGCCGCCGAGTGAAGCGACCAGATCCTCCGCTCCCCACATCAGGGCGACCACCCGCGGATGCGCCGCGATGTCGGGCGCCGCGTGGACACCGCGGGCCGTCTCGCACAGCGCGATCAGGTCGTACGCGTCGCCGAGACGGTCGAGATCGGACGCGCTCTCGCTCTTCGCGACCATGACCGTCCGGAAGCCCGTCTCCGCCAGGGCGGCGAGGTCGGCGTCGAACTCGCCGGAGCCCGGCGCGTTCACCCGCACGATCACGCGCGCCGGGTCGAGCGCGGCCGATCGCACGTTCGCTCTGGCCTCGGCCTTCGCCGCCGGAAGCACCGCGTCCTCCAGGTCGAGGATGACCGTGTCGGCGCGGTCGAGCGCCTTCGCGAAGCGCTCCGGGCGATCCGCCGGGCAGAACAGCAGCGCGGGACCGAGGTCGAAGCTCATGCGGACGCCTCCGGGTGGCAGCGGACCAGGACCGTGCGCGTGGCCGTGGCGACCACGGTGCCGTCCTGGTTCCGCCCCGTGTGCGCGAGTCGCACGACCCCCATCCCCGGGCGGGAGGATGACAGGCGCTTCTCCTCCACGACGGTCTCCGTGGTGAGGGTGTCGCCCGCGAACAGCGGCTGCGGGAACGCGATGTCGCCCATGCCGAGCTGCGCCACGAGTGTGCCCTGCGTGAGCTGCGCCACCGAGGTCCCGACCATCGTGGACAGGGTCCACATCGAGTTGATCAGTCGCGCGTGGAACGGCTCGCTGGCGTCGGCGAAGGCGGCGTCGAGGTGCAGTGCCTGCGTGTTCATGGTGAGCGTCGTGAAGAGCACGTTGTCGGCCTCGGTCGCCGTGCGCCCCGGTCGATGCAGGTACCGCACGCCCGTGTCGAACTCCTCGAAGTACAGTCCGCGCTGCTCGATGTCGCGCATGCTCATCCCTCCACGCTACCCGGCGAGCCCCAGGGCCCTGGCGATCACCAGCAGCTGGACCTCCGTCGTGCCCTCGCCGATCTCGAGGATCTTGGAGTCGCGGTAGTGGCGTGCCACGGGGAACTCGTTCATGAAGCCGTTGCCGCCGAAGATCTGCGTCGCATCCCGCGCGTTGTCCATCGCGGCCTCTCCCGCCACGAGCTTCGCGATCGCCGCGGCCTCCGCGAACGGGGAGCCCGCGTCGCGCAACCGGGCGGCATGGTGCCACGCGAGTCGCGCGGTGTGCACGCGCGCACGCATGCGGGCGAGCGTGAACTGGGCGTTCTGCCGGGTGCTGAGCGCGCTGCCGAAGATCGTGCGACTCTTCGCGTAGGCGACCGCCGCCTCCAGGCACCCCTCGGCCGCACCGGTGGAGAGGGCGGCGATCGCGATGCGACCCTCGTCGAGGATGCTCAGGAAGTTGCGGAACCCGCTGCCACGCGCCCCCAGCAGGTTGCCGGCGGGCACCCTCGCCCCGTCGAACGTGAGCGGGTGGGTGTCCGAGGCGTTCCAGCCGACCTTGTCGTAGGGCGGCTCGACCGTGAACCCCGGGGTGCCGTTGGGCACGATGATCGTCGAGATCTCCTTGCGTCCCTCGGGCGCGCCGGTCACGGCGGTCACCGTCACGAAGCGCGTGATCGGCGTGCCGGAGTTGGTGATGAACTGCTTGGAGCCGTCGATCACCCAGTCGTCACCGTCGAGCCGTGCCGTGGTTCGCGTGGCGCCGGCGTCGCTTCCCGCCTCCGGCTCCGTCAGCCCGAACCCGGCGAGAGCGCGTCCGGCGAGCAGGTCAGGCAGCAGCTCGCGCTTCTGCTCCTCCGAGCCGAACCGGTAGATCGGCATCGCGCCCAGGCTGACCCCCGCCTCCAACGTGATCGCGATCGACTGGTCGACCCGGCCCAGCGCCTCGATCGCGATGCCGAGCGCCATATAGTCGCCGCCCTGTCCGCCGTACTCCTCGGGGAAGGGAAGGCCGAACAGCCCGAGCTCGCCCATCTGCGCGACCACGTCCATCGAGAGCGTGTGCGTGCGGTCGGCCTCGTAGGACTGCGGGGCGACCACGGTGTCGGCGAACTCCCGCACCATCCCCGCGAGCTCGCGCTCCTCGTCGGTCAGGCTCTCGATCATCGGTCGTCCTCCATCGTCGTCACCCGGGCGACCGGTTGGTCGCGCCGTACCTGGTCGCCGATCGCGACCAACAGGTGCACCACCCCGTCGTGCGGGGCGAGCACCTGGTGCTCCATCTTCATGGCCTCGATCGCGACGAGCGGCTCGCCGGCCGCGACGACCGCGCCGTCCGCGACGTGCACGGCCACCACGCTCCCCGGCATCGGGGCTCGTCCCTCCGGCTCGCTCGCGCGACCACCGTCGCCGGTCGCGGCCAGCCGACGCTGGAGGCGCGCGCGCCGATCCACGGGCAGAAGCCTCATGGTGGCCCCGTCTTCGACGACCCACACCGCCCCGTCGGCATCCACGGCCGCGCGCACCGTCGAACGTCCTGGGTCGGCGTCGTGCAGCTCGACCACCGCGTCGTCATCCGTGAGCACGGTGAGGGGCGCGACCGGAGCGGGATCGGCGCCGAGCCGCCACCCGGCGAGTCGTCCCCACAGCGCGTCGGCGGCTCGCGGCGATGCCCCGACGGGCTGGAGAGCGGCGGCTGCAGCGGCGAGCTGCGATGCGGAGGGTCGGCTCGGCTCCAGCGGGAGCAGCGTCTCGATCAGCCCCGTGTCGAGGTCGCCCGCGACGACACGCTCGTCGTGCAGCAGCCGCCTCAGGAACCCGATGTTCGTGTCGACCCCCAGCACCACGGTGCGCGCCAGGGCGTCGTCCAGGCGGCGGAGGGCGGTCGCCCGGTCGTCGGCGTGAGCGATCACCTTCGCGATCATCGGATCGTAGTAGCCCGTCACCACGCTGCCCGTCTCGACAGCCGCGTCGACCCGGACCCCATCCGGGGCCTCGAACAGCAGCACGGTCCCGGTGGACGGCAGGAAGCCGCGCTCCGGAGCCTCGGCGTACACGCGCGCCTCGACGGCATGACCCCGCCCGCGCGGCTCGACCTCGAGGGGACGACCGTCGGCGACCTGCAGTTGCAGCGCCACGAGGTCGAGCCCGGTCACTTCCTCCGTCACCGGGTGCTCGACCTGGAGGCGCGTGTTCATCTCGATGAAGAACACGTTCTCCGGGGCGTCCGCATCGACCAGGAACTCCACGGTGCCGGCCCCGACGTAGGCGACGCTCTCCGCCGCGCGCACCGCCGCCGTCAGGAGCCGGTCGCGCGTGTCCTCGGGGATGCCGGCCGACGGCGCCTCCTCGATGACCTTCTGATGCCGTCGCTGCAGCGTGCACTCGCGCTCACCCAGCGCCACCACCCGGCCGTGTGCATCGCCGAAGACCTGCACCTCGATGTGCCGCGGCCGGGCGATGAGCCGTTCGAGGATGAGCGCGTCGTCGCCGAAGGCCGCGGCGGCGACCCGTCGCGCGGAGGACAGGGCGGGGCGCAGTGCGGCCGCGTCCGCGACGACCTCCATGCCCTTGCCGCCTCCGCCCGCGCTCGGCTTCACCAGGAGGGGGAACCCGACCGCGTCCGCCTCCTCCTCGATCTCCGCGTCGGACAGCCCGCGTGCGTCGAACCCCGGAACGACCGGCACCCCGCTCCGCGCGACGTGGTCCCGCGCCCTGGCCTTGTCGCCCATGACCTGCAGAGCCGTCACGGAGGGGCCGACGAACACGATTCCGCTCTCGGCGCACGCCTCCGCCAGCCCGACGCTCTCGGACAGGAAGCCGTAGCCGGGGTGGATCGCCTGCGCGCCGGTGGCCCGCGCGGCCGCGACGACGGCATCGATGTCGAGATAGGACTCGGCCGCCGGAGCCGGCCCGATGCGGACCGCCACATCGGCCTCGCGCACATGGGGTGCCCCCGCGTCGGCATCGCTGTAGACCGCGACACTGCGGATACCCAGAGCGCGGAGCGTGCGGATGATGCGTCGGGCGATCTCGCCGCGGTTCGCGACGAGGACGGTGGTGAAGGAGAGACGCGGTGACGAAGACATGGGACTCACATCCGGAAGACGCCGAAGCGCGGTTCGGGCAGCGGGGTGCGGGAGACGACATCGAGCGCCAGCCCGAGCAGGTCGCGGGTCTGCGCGGGGTCGACGATGCCGTCGTCCCACAGGCGCGCCGTGGCGTAGTACGGCTCGCCCTGCCGCTCGTACTGCTCGCGGATCGGCTCCTCGAACGCCGCACGGTCGTCGGGCGCCCAGGTCTCACCGCGCGCGGCCAGCTGGTCCTCTTTCACCGTGGCCAGGACCGATGCGGCCTGAGCACCGCCCATGACCGAGATGCGGCTCGCCGGCCACGTCCACAGGAACCGCGGGGAGTAGGCGCGTCCGCACATCGAGTAGTTGCCCGCCCCGAACGACCCGCCAATGATCACGGTGAGCTTCGGGACACGGGTGGTCGCGACCGCGGTGACCATCTTGGCCCCGTCCTTCGCGATCCCTCCGGCCTCCGCGTCCGACCCGACCATGAAGCCGGTGATGTTCTGCAGGAACAGCAGCGGGATGCCGCGCTGGTCGCACAGCTCGATGAAGTGGGCGCCCTTGAGCGCCGACTCGCTGAACAGCACGCCGTTGTTCGCGACGATGCCGACCGGGTGTCCGTGGAGGCGCGCGAAGCCGGTGACGAGGGTGGTGCCGTATTCGGCCTTGAACTCCCGGAAGGTATCGCCGTCGACGAGCCGGTCGATCACGACGTGCACGTCGTAGGACGCGTTCACGTCCACCGGGACCACGTCGTACAGTGATCCCGTCTCGGACGGCGGTCTGCTCTCGACGACCTCCCAGGCGGGCGAGGCGGGCGCGGGAAGCGTCGCGACGATGTCCCGCAGGATCTCCAGTGCGTGCTCGTCATCCTCCGCGAGGTGGTCGACGACGCCGCTGCGCTTCGCGTGGAGCTCTCCACCCCCGAGCTCCTCCGCGGAGACGACCTCGCCGATCGCGGCTTTCACGAGCGGAGGTCCGCCCAGGAAGATGGTGCCCTGATCGCGCACGATCACCGTCTCGTCGCTCATCGCCGGGACATACGCTCCCCCAGCGGTGCACGACCCGAGCACGGCGGCGAGCTGCGGAACACCCGCGGCCGAGAGGCGCGCCTGGTGGAAGAAGATGCGCCCGAAGTGGTCGCGATCGGGGAAGACCTCGTCCTGTCGCGGCAGGAACGCCCCGCCCGAGTCGACGAGATACAGGCACGGGAGGCGGTTCTCGAGCGCGATCTCCTGTGCCCGCAGGTGCTTCTTGACCGTGAGCGGGTAGTAGGTGCCGCCCTTCACGGTCGCGTCGTTGCAGACGACCATGACGTGGCGGCCGTGTACGAGTCCGATACCCGCGATGACCCCGGCTCCCGGCGCCTCTCCCCCGTACAGGCCGTCCGCCGCCAGCGGAGCGATCTCCATGAAGGGGCTGCCCTCGTCGAGCACCCGCGCGACCCGGTCGCGCGGAAGCAGCTTGCCGCGCGCGACATGACGTTCGCGCGACGCCTCCGGACCGCCGAGGGCGGCGGTCGCGATCCGAGCACGGAGCTCGTGCGCCAGATCTTCCTGGGTTGCCGGCATCGTGATGTCCTCCTCGACCCACGACCGCGCCACGGACTGCCCTGGCGCGGTGCACGCATTCTCGGTTAGTGTTCACTAACCCGATGATTCAGGTTAGCGAGGATTAACTGAGATGACAAGCCCGCTCACCGCCAGGGACCGCGCGAAAGCAGAGCGGTCCGACGCGCTGCTGCACGCGGCCGCCCGGCTGTTCGCCGACCGCGGCTACACCGGCGTGAGCCTCGAGGAGATCGGCGCAGCGGTCGGCGTCTCCGGCCCCGCCGTCTACCGACACTTCGCGGGAAAACAGGCCCTGCTCGGTGCCGTGCTCGTGAAGGTCAGCCACGACCTGGTCGACGGGGGTGACCGCGTGGCGGTATCCGCCGCCGACCCTCAGGAGCGCATGCGCGCGCTCATCCGGTTCCACGTGGACTTCGCGCTCGGCAACGCCGAGGTCATCCAGGTGCAGGACCGCGACGTCGCGCATCTGGCCGACGCCGACCGCGCCGAGGTCCGCCGGCTCCAGCGTGCCTACATCGAGCTCTGGATGGACGCGCTCGCCGCGATCGATCCCCGCGACGACGTCGCCCGCGACGAACTCCGGCTGCGCGTCCAGGCGTGCTTCGGGCTGATCAACTCGACGCCCCACAGCACGCGAGCCGCGACGAGGCGGCACTCCGCCACCGCGACCGTACTGGTCACGATGGCGGAGGCGGCGCTGCGCGCCCTCATCTGAGCAGCATCGCCCTGCCGGGCTCCTCGAGCACGTCGGCCACGGCCTTCAGGAACGCGGCGCCCTCCGCGCCGTCCACAATCCGGTGGTCGAACGAGAGGCTCAGCGTCATCACCTGACGCAGCGCGATCTCTCCGGCGTGTTCCCACGGCTGCCGCCTGACCGCACCGACCGCGAGGATGCCCGACTGACCCGGCGGCAGGATCGGCGTCCCGGCATCCACGCCGAACACTCCGATGTTCGAGATCGAGAACGTGCCGCCGGACAGCTCCGCGGGCGACGTCTTGCCCGCGCGAGCCGTCTCTGCGAGCGCCGCGATGGCATCCGCGAGTTCCACCAGGGTCATCCGCTCCGCATCGCGGATCATCGGCACGATCAGGCCCCGCTCGGTCGCCGCGGCGATCCCGAGGTCGACGTAGCCGTGCTGGACGATCTCGCCCGCCTCTTCATCCCACCGCGCGTTCAGGCCCGGCGCCCCGCCGAGGGCGAGGCACACCGCCTTCGCGACGACGGCGAGCGGACCGATCCGGTGGCCACTGAGTGCGCGGTCCTCGCGCAGTCGTGCCAGTAGGTCCATCGTCGCGGTGACGTCGACCGTGTGGAAGACGGTGACGTGCGGCGCCGTGAACGCGCTCTGCACCATCGCCGCCGCGGTGTGCTTGCGTACTCCCCGGATCGGGATGCGGGTCTCGCGGTCGGGCTGGTGGCCGGTCGGACGAGCGGCACTCCCCGGCACGGGCGCGGGCGTGCGCGTCGCGTCCGAGCGGGCCGCGAGCCGCTCGGCGTACGCGTCGACATCCTGACGTGTGATCAGCCGGTCGCCGACCTCCGCCGCGACCAGCACCAGGTCGACGCCGAGGCGCTTCGCGTGCGCCCGCACGGGCGGCGTCGAGCGCGGCCGTTCGATCACGGTCTCCACGGACGCCGAGGGCGAGGCGTCGTGGGGGGCGGCCTCCAGCACCGCGGTGTCCGCCGCCGGACTCGCGCCACCGATCCGACGGGCACGCCGCGCGGGCCGGCCCGCCGTCGTGGGAGCAGCACCGTAGCCGACGAGGTTCGGCTGCGTCTTCTCGCTGCCTTCGGCCTCGGCACCCTCGATCGCGGGGGTCGGAGTCTGCGGTTCCTCACCGGCGACGTCGAAGGCGATGAGCGGTGCCCCCACCGCCACGGTCTCGCCCGCCTCGGCATGCAGGCTGGACACGGTGCCCTCGTAGGGCGAGGGCAGTTCCACCACGGCCTTCGCGGTCTCGACCTCGGCGAGGGTCTGGTTCAGCGCCACCTTCTCGCCGGGCGAGACGAGCCACTGCACGACCTCCGCCTCGGTGAGCCCTTCCCCCAGGTCGGGCAGACGGAACTCGGCGATCATGCGTCCGCTCCCGTCAGGCTGTTCGGGCGGTCCATCACGCGATCGACAGCGTCGAGGATGCGGTCGAGGTCGGGCAGATGGTACTTCTCGAGCTTCGCGGGCGGATACGGCACGTCGTGTCCGGTCACGCGCAGCGGCGCGTGCTCGAGGTACTCGAAGCAGCGCTCGGTGATGCTGGCGATGACCTCGGCACCGAGCCCGGCTTCCCTGGAGGCTTCGTGCGCGACCACGACCCGGCCCGTCTTGCGCACCGAGGCGGCGACCGAGTCGTAGTCCACGGGCGAGAGCGAGCGGAGATCGACGACCTCCAACGACAGCCCCTCGTCTTCAGCGGCGTCGGCGGCCTGCAGCGCCGTCGTCACCATCGCACCGTAGGCGATCACCGTCGCGTCCGTGCCCGCACGGACGACACGGGCGAGTCCCATCGGCGGCGCGTCGGCGAGCGGTGCCTCCAGGTCGACCTCGCCCTTGTGGTGGTAGAGGCGCTTGGGCTCGAAGAAGACGACGGGGTCGTCCGAGGCGATCGCCTGACGCAGGCTGCGGTACGCGTCCTCCGGGTTCGACACCGCGACGACGCGCAGCCCGGCGGTGTGCGCGAAGTAGGCCTCCGGCGACTCGGAGTGGTGCTCCGCGGCTCCGATGCCTCCGGCCCACGGGATGCGGATCGTGAGGGGCATCTTCACCCGGCCCTGAGTCCGATAGTGCAGCTTCGCCACCTGCGACACGATCTGATCGAATGCCGGGTACACGAAGCCGTCGAACTGGATCTCGACCACCGGGCGGTAGCCGCGGAACGCGAGCCCGACCGCCGTGCCGACGATGCCCGACTCGGCGAGCGGGGTGTCGATCACCCGCGCGGCGCCGAACTCGTCGAGCAGTCCGTCGGTGATGCGGAACACCCCTCCGAGCTTGCCGATGTCCTCGCCGAGGAGCACGACCCGGTCGTCGTCGCGCATGGCCTGGCGCAGTCCGGCGCCGAGGGCCTTGCCGAGCGTGAGCTGGGTCATGTCACACCTCGCTCTCGAACGACGCGAGGTACGCGGCGTACTCGTCGCGCTGGCGCTCCAGTCCCGTGTGCGCCTCGGCGTACACGCCGTCGAACACGGCCAGCGGCGGACGCGTGACCATTCCGAGACAGGCCGCCCGCATCTCCTTCGCCACCGCGTCCGCCGCCGCCTGCGTGTCCGCCACGTGGTCGTCGTCGAACTCCCCCACACGGCGCAGGTACGCCTCCAGCCGAGCGATCGGATCCCGCCGACGCCAGGCCTCCAGCTCCGCGTCGTCGCGGTACCGGGTGGGGTCGTCCGCGGTGGTGTGCGGGCCCATGCGGTAGGTCACGGCCTCGATGTACGCGGGTCCACGGCCGGAACGCGCATGGTCGAGGGCCCACCGCATCGCCGCCAGGCACGCGAGCACGTCGTTGCCGTCGACCCGCAGGCTGGGGATCCCGAATCCGGGCGCGCGTCCCGCGATCGGGTACTGGGACTGCACGGCGACCGGCTCCGAGATCGCCCAGTGGTTGTTCTGACAGACGAACACGACGGGGGCCTGGTACGAGGCGGCGAAGATCATCGCCTCGTTCACGTCACCCTGACTCGTCGCACCGTCCCCGAAATAGGTGACCGCCACTTCCGCCGCCTTCTCGTACTGGATCCCCAGTGCGTAGCCGACGGCGTGGAGCGTCTGCGCGCCGATGATGATCTGCAGCGGCGCGACACCGAGAGCCGCGGGGTCGTACGCCGCCCCCTCCTCCCCGCGCCACATGCGCACGTAATCGCCCGGCTGGGCGCCGCGCGCGTAGATCACGCCGGTCTCACGGTAGCTGGGGAACACGAAGTCGCGGGGGTCGAGAGCTCGGGCGGTGCCGATCTGCGTCGCCTCCTGGCCCTGACACGGCGCCCACAGTCCGAGCTGGCCCTGACGCTGCAGCGCCACGCCCTCCGCGTCGATGCGACGGAGTACGACCATGTCGCGGTGGAGCGCGCGGAGTTGCGCGGCGTCCACGTCCACGACGAACGGGTCGAGGCGCGGGTTCGGAACGCGGGACCCGTCCGGGGCGAGAAGGCGCTCCGAGAGTTCCAGATCCTGGGCGGTGTCTGCGATCGGTGTGGCCTGCGGTGACATCGTCGTCCTCCTCGTCCGGCGGCCCTCGTGGGGCTTCGCGCAACGGTGCCGGCGTCATCACCGGCATGGTCTGAGGGTACGTCTGCTCAACACCTCGCTCAAGCAATCGTCCACCACTTGAGCATGTTGCTCATTTTTCGCCAGTTCGAGCCTGCTAGGGTTTGGCACTATGCCTGGACTGGACCGAATCGATCTCGAGCTGCTCGCGTCGCTCGCCGACGAACCGCGGATCACGATCGTCGCGCTCGCGGAGAAGATGGGGCTGTCACGCAACACGATCCAGGCGCGGATGGCACGCCTGGATCAGACCGGCGTCTTCCTCTCCTACGAGCGCGCCTTCTCCCCCGACGTCCTGGGCTTCCCGCTGCAGGCCTTCGTCAGCATCGGCGTACGCCAGACCGAGCTTCCCCGCATCATCACCGAACTCGCCCGCATCCCCGAGGTCGTGCAGGCGCACGGACTCAGCGGATCGATCGACCTCCTCGCCCGCGTCGCGTGCCGTGACGCCAGGCACCTGTTCGACACCGACGCGCGCATCCTGTCGATCGACGGGGTCGAGCGCACCGAGACCTCCCTGGCCATGGGCGAGGTGATCCCGTTCCGGGTGGCGGGGCTCATCGGCCTCGCGCGACGGGAATCCTCAGGAAGCGCCTGATCGCCCCGGCTGCTTCGACCGGGGTCTCGTAGTGGATCAGATGACCGACGTGGGCGATCTCGACGAGTTCCGCGTCGGCGAACAGGGTCGCCAGCCGCCGCTCCGCCTCGATGGGCGTGATGTCGTCGCGCTGCGCCGCGACCAGCATCGTCGGCACGTCGATGCGCGGCGCGAACTCGCGCACGTCGTGCGACACGCTCGCGACGAACGCATCGTGCAGCACGTCGCGGTCGGAGAACCGGGAGAAGTAGGTGTCGTGCTGATCGTGGATGAAGCGGCGCAGCCCCGGGTCGCGGGTCTTCGCCATCGTGATGCTCATCACGCGCACGATGACCCGGTTTCGCAGCACCGCGGTACCGAGCCGGTCGGGCAGCTTCGCGCCGAGGGCGTAGTAGAGCACCGCCAGCCGGGTCATCAGCCCCTTCGGCCCCTCCAGTGCCGGCGCGCCGATGGGGTTGAGGAGGATCAGGCGCGGCGTCGCGAGACCTCCCGCGACGGCGGCCGCCGCGACGATGGAGCCGAAGGAGTGGCCGAGGATCACCGCTCCCGGGGCGGTGGCTGCGACGAAGTCCGTCAACCACGCGGCGTACTCGTCGAGGTCGTGGCGCCGTCCGGGGAGCGGCGCGGTCTCCCCGAAGCCCGGGAGATCCGGGACCAGAACCCGCACCTCCGGAAGGTACGCGAGCACCGGCTCGAGGCCGTGGTGCTCGCCGCGGAACCCGTGCACGGCGACGATGGTCGTGTCGGCGTCGCGCGGACCGTACTCCCAGTACGCCGTGACACCGCCGCGGACGGCGACCTCGTGGCGCTCCACGGGGAGGGTGCTCAGGCGGTCCGCGTAGGGGGAAGGCACGGTCATACCCCGAGTCTACGAGCGACCGACGCCACCCTCTGCCTCGGTGTCAGCATGATGGGTTATCGTCCCAAGTGGCCTTCCTCTTCGGGTCGGTCACGCAACGAGGAGCCGAAGGTGCAGTTCACATCCAGGGATGTCGCGCAGGTGGAGCCCACCTGGAAGCAGTTCGTGCCGTCCGCCACGCTCGAAGACGTCGACCCCCATCGCTTCCGTTTCGATTGGCGTTCGATGGAGCTCGGGGCCACCACGGTCCTCCGTTACGACCTCGCCGCACAGGTGCACGCCAGAACGCAGCCGGACGATCAACTGCTGGTGTGCCGTGTCGACTCTCCGGACGCGCAGGTGTGGTCGCATCGCCAACCGCTCGACGCGGGTGTGCCGTGGCTCACCGACGGCACCCAGGTGGACGCGACGTGGGAGCACGGAGCCCGCGTGCGCGCCCTCGTTTTCGATCGGTCGGCCGCCCAGGCCACGATGCGTCAGGTGACGGGAGACGACCGGGTGGAGCTCAAAGCCACCGGGCTCTCGCCCCATTCCCGCGCCGACGCCGACCGGTGGGGGGCGATGTTCACCTACCTCGAGAGCACGCTCGTCGAAGGCGAGCCCGTCGACCCGCTGGTCGGGAAGGAGTTCGAGCGCCACGCGCTGATGCTCACGATGACGAGCTTCTCGACGACGTTCAGCGATGCGTTGCGGCGTCCGAGCCAGCGGTCGGGCGCCCCTGCGTCGGTGCGGCGCGCCCTCGCGTACATCGACGACAACGCCCATCTCCCGATCACGATCGATGACGTGGCAGCCGCCGCGTACATGTCCACGCGGGGACTTCAGTACGCCTTCCGTCGGGCGCTCGACATCACCCCCACCGAGGCACTGCGTCGGGCCCGCCTAGACGGAGCCCATAGAGACCTGCTGGCCCGCAACGGGGCCTCCGTGGCGACGATCGCGCGGCGGTGGGGGTTCAGCAACTCCTCGCGCTTCGCCGCGGCCTATCGTGAGGCGTACTCCATGCCGCCGACGTTGCCCCGGACCTGACACCGCGCGCACACTTGTTTCGTGCGTGACGGCGAGTTGCGCGCCCTCTCGGGCTCTATCGGCTGAGCCGATTAGAGTCCGAAGTATCCGGATCACCCCGTCCGGCCCCCAGCATGTTTCGAGGAGCCCCCATGAACACCGCAGTCCTCCGCAGCACCAAGGTCGGTTGACGATGGGAAGCCTCTACTACGGAGACACTCAGACCCCGATCCAGATCGACGACAGGGCGCTCGCCCACCTCAAGGTCGTCATCGCCACCAAGCTTCGTCGCAATGAGAGCTTCACGCTCTCCTGGCGGCACCCCGAGGGCGACGCACCCGGCCGTTCGACGCTGTGGCTGCACCCCTCCATCCCGCTGCGCTTCGTGTTCGACGCTCCCGAGCCGCCGGAACTGAGTCGACGGTGGATCGAGGAGCTCGCCCATTCGGCGAACTCGAGCGGCGGCATCACCCTCGTCGAGGAGCATCTCGAGGGCGCCGACATCAGCTGACACGCAGACGGCTCGCGGGGCCCAGGGTCCCCGCGAGCCGTCCGTGTCGCTCAGAGTCCGTCGTCGGAGCTCGAGCTCACCGACCGTCGGGTGGTGGGTTCCCCCGTGGCGGGATCGACATACGTGCGCGAGACGGTCTCGGTCCGACGGCGGCGTGCCAGGAGCACGATGCCGATCAAGAAGACGACGACTCCGGCTCCCATGAGGATGTATCCGACCATGTCGAGATTCACCCAGGTCACCTCGACGTTCACCGCGAAGACGAGGATCGCCCCGATCACGAAGAGCACGATTCCAGTGCCGATGCTCATGTTGCCTCCCGTTCAGCGGCGGACGCCGCACAGAAAGAGGCTGGCGCGTCCGGACGGCCGACAGGAGGGGCTTGACACGGCCCTCTCCTGTCGTTCTGGTCTCCGGAGGCCCCGGTGAACCGGGCCTCGACCGGTCGCTGCTCACGCCGCAGACGCGTCCGCTGGATGGCGCATCCAGGTGTCGGGGCCGAACACCTCGTAGTCGATCCGCTCCGCGGGCACGCCGCGCCCGAGCAGTGACGCGCGCATGTCGCGCATGAAGCCGAGGGGTCCGCACAGGAGCACCCGCGCCCCGGCGGGAAGCTCGACATCCGTCAGGTCCATCCGCCCGGCGCGCACGCCGTCGAGGACAGGAGCGTCCGTCGGGGCCGACGAGTACCAGCGCACCGCCGTCGCATCCTCCAGGCCGCTGAGGTTCTCCTGCACGGGGCCGACGAGCGCGTGCGACGACGGTGTGCGATCGGCATGGAAGAGCCGCACAGTGCGCTCGGGCTGCGTGCGTCGAACGCCGTCCAGCATCGCCGCGACCGGGGTGATGCCGATCCCTGCCGAGACCAGCACCAGCGGGTCGTGCGACTCATCGAGGACGACGTCACCGGCGGGCTGTGAGACGTCGAGGATCGTGCCGGGCATCGCGTTGTCGTGCAGCCACGTGGACACCTGGCCGTCGGGCGCACCATCGATCCCGCGCACCCGTTTCACGGTCACCCGCAGTGCTCCGCCCCCGGGCGCAGACGACAGCGTGTACTGACGCGGCTGCCGTGAGCCGTCCGGCAGATCCACGGCGACGGCCACGTACTGCCCCGCGCGGTGATCGGCGACCGCACCGTCGAGGGGTTCGAGCACGAGGGTGACCACGTCGTCGGTCTCCGCGATCCGCTCGACCACGCGGTGCTTGCGCCACGGGTGTTCGGGGTCGGTGCCGGCCAACGCATACAGTCGAGCCTCTTCCGCGATGAGTGAGCACCCGAACAGCCAGTACACCTCGTCCCAGGCAGCACGGACCTCCGGGGTCACCGCGTCGCCCAGCACGATCCCCACGGCGTCGAGCAGATGGTGTCCCACGATCGTGTACTGACGCGCGCGGATCCCGAGCGAGACGTGCTTGTGAGCGATGCGCCGCATCGCGGGCGTGAAATCGGGCGCCTCGGGATCGATCAGGGACACGGCAAATGCGACGACCGAGGCGGCGAGGGCCCTCGGCTGCTCACCGTGCGCCTGGTGCGCCCGGTTGAAGACCCGGAGAAGCTCGGGGTGCGCCGCGAACATCCGCGGATAGAACAGTCGAGTGATCTCCTCGGCGTGCTCGGCGACCACACCGGCGGTGGCGCGAACGACGGTCTCGGATTCTGGTGAGAGCTGCATGACTTCCCTTCGGAGTGCGGATGCTCTCAGCCTCCTCATCCGGTGCGCCCCATGGCGGCATGGATCCCGTGCAAATCCGAGTCGTAGGGCGGGCGGGACTTGAACCCGCGATCGTTGGGTTATGAGCCCACTGCCTTAACCAGCTTGGCCACCGCCCCCTGCCCTCCGAGACTACCGCCCGTCCGAACCGCTCTCCTCCCCGGGCGCGTCGGCGTGCGCCGCACCGCGATGGGTCTCGACGTGTCCGCGATAGATCCGAGCGTTCTCCCGTAACCCGGCACGCTCCTCGTCGCTCAGCGCGCGACGAACGCGGGCCGGGACGCCTGCCACCAGCGAGCCGTCCGGCACCTCCGCGTCGCCGAGTACGAGCGCGCCGCCCGCGATGAGGCACTCCGAGCCGATACGGGCGCCTGACAGCACCACGGCTCCCATTCCGACGAGCGAACCGTCGCCGATCCGACAGCCGTGCACGACGGCGTTGTGCCCGATCGAGACATCGTCTCCGATCACGACCGGGTGTCCGCTGTCGACATGGATCGACACGTTGTCCTGCGCGTTGCTGCCAGCGCCCATCGTGATCGCAGCGGAGTCCGCCCGGAGGACCGCGTTGTACCAGACGCTGGACCCTTCCCCGATGGTCACCTCCCCGATCACCCTGGCGCCCGCAGCGAGGAACACCGAGTCGTCGAGATCGGGAGTGCGGCCGGGCAGAGACAGGATGGTCGCGTCGTCGCTCATGCAGCGACTCTAGTCGTCGCCCGTCCCGCGCCGATTCCCGGCGGTAAGCGATGCCTCATCTTCCTTGCGGAACATTCTCAGCTGAGTAGCGTTGTTCCCATCAGACACGAGAATCTCCCGGAGGAGCACAAGATGAGCAAGGCACAGACCGATTCCCCCACCGCCATCGACCCCACCGTCGCCGCCGGCGCCGCGCAGTTCCTCTCCCCCGTCGTCCTCGGCCTTCAGGCCCTGACCATCAACGGCAAGCAGGCGCACTGGCACGTGCGCGGGGCGAACTTCGTCGGCGTCCACGAACTCCTCGACACCATCGTCGCCCACGCCGGCGACTTCGCCGACACCGCCGCCGAGCGGATCGTCGCCCTCGGACTCCCGATCGACGCGCGTGTCTCGGCCGTCGCCGACAAGGCCGGTTCGACGTCGGTCGCCGCCGGCTTCGCGCAGTCGGATGAACTCATCCGCGCGGTCATCGCCGATATCGACGCCATCCTCGTCGACGTCAAGGCGGCCGTCGAGGGCCTCGACGAGGTCGACCTGACCAGCCAGGACGTCGCGATCGAGATCCAGCGCGGACTGGAGAAGGACCGCTGGTTCCTCGTTTCGCACATCGCGGCCTGACCAGTCAGCACCTTCGGAGAGGGCGGCCCCGGGATACCGGGGCCGCCCTCTCCGCGTGCGCGAGGCTCAGCCGACGTGGGTCACGCGGCCCGCGAGAAGGGTGGCGGCCACGGGCATCGCGCGCAACGCGGCGGCATCTGCGGTGCGCGGATCCGCGGACGTGAGCGCGATATCGGCGATCTCCCCGGGGCGGAGCGTGGAGCGCACGCTGGCGCTCAACGCCTGGTCGACCGTGAGGCGTTCCTCCGGGTGCCACGATTCCCGCTCATCATCCGTGCGCCAGACCGCCGCCGACAGAGCCTGCCACGGGTCGAGGGGCGCCACCGGGGCGTCGGAACCGAACCGTACCTCGGCACCAGCGGCGAACAGAGACGACAGCGGGTAGCCGAGAGAGGTCTGCCCTGCCCAGTGGTGCTCGACGAAGTCACGGTCGTCGACGGCGTGCTGCGGCTGCACGCTGGCGATCACACCGAGGCGCGCGAACCGCGCCAGGTCGGCATGACGCACGAGCTGGGCATGCTCCAGGGAACCGGTCGCCCCGGTGACCATGAAGGCGTCGAGGGCGGACGTGACAGCGCGGTCGCCGATGGCGTGCACGGCCGCCGTGATGCCCGCGCCGGTCGCGGTGGTCAGCAGGGCGACGAGCTCATCGCCCGGTACCGTCAGGACCCCGTAGTTGCCGGGGTCGTCCGGATAGGCGTGAGAGCACGCGGCGGTGCGGGTTCCCAGCGACCCGTCCGTGATGATCTTGAGCGAGCCGACACGGATCAGACCGCGCGCCTCGGCGGGAGTGTCCGGTTCCTCGTGCGGCTCGCCGCTACGCAGCCCTTCGGTCACGGCACGATCGAGGTCTGCGGGATAGAACGCGAACTCCACGCGGTGCGAGGCGAAGCCCGCACGGACGCGGCGCGGCCAGGCAGCGGCGTTCCACGCCATGTCGAAATCGACCAGTCCGGTGACGCCTCGCGCCGCTGCGGCCTCACCGGCGCGGAGCACGGCCTCGTCGCTGTGCGCCGGGTCGACCGCGTTGAGGCGGCGCGAGATCTCGAAGGCGTCCTCCTCGCGCAGGACCCCGTCGTCAGCACGGAAGCCTTCGCGGGCGAGAGCAGCGGTGTTCAGCCACACGCTGTGCACGTCGGCATTGATGAGGTAGGTGGGCGCCGCTCCCGTCGTCGCGTCCAGCAGCTCCAGGCTCGGCCGATCCGGCCACAGGGCGTCGCGGAATCCCGTACCGACGCGGCGTCCGTCGGGGAGCGTCGGCGCCTCACCCATCCGCAGCGCGGCTTCCGCCGCCGAGGTCGTGTCATGCAACGGGACCCGCTCCGCCGCCAGCGCCCACTGGACCGTGTGCACGTGGTTGTCCCACAAGCCGGGGACCGCCCAGAGACCATCGGCGTCGAGCACCTGTCCACGCGGTCGCAGGGCGCCGGTCGGCGCGATGTCGACGATGACGCCGCCGTCGAGGTGAAGGTCCACCGGCTCGTCGTCGATGAGGAACTCCCGGCCGGGACCGGCCAGACGAACGGCGCGCACCGTCCCGACGGTGTCGTTCCGCGCCGTCATGCCCGGTTCCCCTCGCGCGCCACCTGAGCGCGCCGCATCTCCGCCGCCAGAGGACGGTTGGTGTACGGGCCTTCGCTCTCGAGTGCCGCGATCACCGACTCGATCGTCTCGACGGGCTTGTTCTGGCTGAGCTTGCGCTTTGCGACGACGCGCGCGGGGGTGAGGCGGAATCCCACTGTCCCTGCGGCGAGCCGTTCCACGAACGCGGCGTCGTTGGGACGCTGCCACATCAGCCGCGGCTCGGGCATGCCGTTCTCGAACCGCTCCACGAGGCGGTCGAGCACCCGCAAGTTCTCGTCCGGCGTCAGGATCTCGGGTGTGCCCGCCAGGTGCACGGCGGTGTAGTTCCATGTGGGCACCGCGGGGACATCGCCGTACCAGCCGGGCGACACGTAGCCGTGCGGGCCCTGGAAGACCACCAGCAGTTCCCGCTCCCCCAGCCCGTGGATGAGGTCGTCGGGACGCCCGACGTGCGCCACGATCGTCAGGTCGTCGCGGTCGTCGTCGAGCAGCACGGCATAGTGCGAGGCGACGAGCCCGTCGTCGGTCGAACTCACGATGGTGGCCCAGGGGTTGGCCTCGATCACGCGCCGGATCTCGGTCACGTCGGCGAGCGTGAAGCTCGGATTCTGTCGCATGGATTCAGCCTAGGGGCGCCCGCACACGCCAGCGCGGACTCACGCCTGGCAGCGGGGGCACCAGTAGAGCTTGCGCGCGCCGATCTCCTCGAGCGCGATCTCGGTGCCGCAGACCCGGCACGGGAGTCCGGCGCGGTGGTACACCCAATGCCGGTCGTCGCGGCTCGCCATCGCAGCACGGTACTCGTCGGGCGACAGGTCGTCCATCGTCATCATCTGACCCGTCTCGACACCGATCGCCAGCAGGCGCACCCAGTCGTGCCAGAGGGCGCGCACCACATCCTCCGGCACGTCTCGTCCGGGCGTGTGCGGATTGAGCCGCTGCCGGTAGAGCATCTCCGCGCGATACACATTGCCGATGCCGCTCACCACCGCCTGGTCCATCAGCAGCAGCGCGATGGGCGTCGACTTCTTGCGCACCGCGCGGACGAAGCGCTCCTCGTTCTCGGCCGGATCACCGACGAGCGGATCCGGACCGAGCTTGGCGACCGTCGCGAGCATCTCCTCGGGCGTCTGCAGAACGCACGCCGTAGGGCCGCGCAGGTCGGCGGCCGTGATGTCGGTCATGAGCCGCAGACGCACCTGCCCCACCACGGGCGGCGGCCATTCCACCCCCTCGTCCGCGAGACCCTTCGTCTGCTCGGACATGCGCACGTGCACCCGCGTGCGTCGCGGGGCGCCGATCGAGGCGAGAGAGTTCTCTCCGGCGTCGTCCAGGATCGGGTCCTCCAGCACGGTGCCTCGCTGGTTCGTCTGACCCATACGTCCATTCGCAGACGCGATCGTGGGGTCGACGAGGATCTCGCCAGCGAAGTCCCAGGCACCGTAGAGCCCCAGGTGCACGCGAAGCCACAGGTCGCCCTCGGTCTCCAGGAACATCTGCTTGCCGACCGCCTGCACGCTCGTCGCCGTGCGCCCGTCGAGGATCGCCGCCCCCTCGGCGAAGCGTCCCTGGGGGCTGGAGGCGCGGAGCACCTTGCCGACGAAGTTGCGGTCGAACTGCCGGGCGATGCGGTGGACGGAGTGACCCTCGGGCATGTCAGCCCCGCGGATCCGGGAGCAGCGAGCCGTCGCGCTCGAAGTCGGCGATCTGTCCGATGCGGCGCACATGACGCTCGTCGCCCGAGAACGGGGTCGAGATGAACCGGTCGATGAAGGAGGTCACCTCGTCGTACGTGTGCTGCCGCGCGCCGATGGAGATCACGTTGGCGTCGTTGTGCTCCCGTGCGAGCTCGGCCGTGGAGAGGTTCCACACCAGGGCCGCGCGGACACCGCGCACCTTGTTCGCCGCGATCTGCTCGCCGTTGCCGGATCCGCCGAACACGACACCCAGCGCCTCGACGCCCGCCTCCTGATCGGCGACCACCGCCTGAGCAGCCCGGATGCAGAACGCCGGGTAGTCGTCGAGCGCGTCGTACTCCACCGGACCGTGGTCGACGACCTCGTGCCCCGCCGCCCGCAGGTGCTCCTGCAGCTGCGTGGAGAAATCGAGTCCAGCGTGATCGGTGGCGATGTGGATGCGCATGGCTTCCATCCTAGAAGTCGCCGCCGACACCCGTTCCGGTCACGGGGCGACGCCGGCGGCCGCCGGCTTGAACCCCGCCCTGACGTTCTCGCAGCAGCCGGGCCGGCAGACGTCGAAGCCGCCGGGGAGCGACGTGACGTGAGCGCGCTCCTCGTTCGGACGCCCCTGCAGCCGCTCCTCGATCAGGTCGACGATCCCCTCGACGAACGTCGGCGACACGCCAGGCGTCGGCGTGCGCGTGAACGCGAGTCCCGCGTCTTCCGCCGCCTCCGCCGCCTCGGTGTCGAGATCCCAGAGCACCTCCATGTGGTCGCTCATGAATCCCACCGGCACGACCGCGACCGCGCGCCGCCCTCGCGCGGGAAGCTCACCGATCACGTCGCACACGTCCGGCTCGAGCCACGGCTGCGACGCGGGCCCCGAGCGCGACTGGTAGACGAGCTCCCAGGCCACGTCGGCCGCCGCCGGCACGGACTGCCGTACCCGGTCCATCACCCAGGCCGCGACGGCCAGGTGCTGCGCGGCATAGGCGCCGCCCTCGCCCCAGTCGATGTCGCGGGCGCCGGAACGCTCGGCGTCGGCCGTCGGGATGCTGTGCGTTGAGAACAGGATCTGGATGTCCGGCGCGGCGATGCCCTGCGCCAGGAAGCCCTCGATGGCCTCCCGCACCCCCGACTCGAAGGCCTCGACGAAACCCGGGTGGTCGTAGAACGGGCGGATCTTGTCGATCGTGACGGTCTCCCCGAGGCCGGTCTCCTCCAGCACGCGCGCGAAGTCCTCGCGGTACTGGCGGCAGCTGGAGAACGAGCTGTAGGCGCTCGTAGCGAACGCGAGCAGCGTGGTGTGCCCGTTGCGCGCCGCCTCGGGCACGACCTCCTCGAGGTAGGGGGCCCAGTTGCGGTTGCCCCAGTACACGGGCAGCTCGATGCCGCGCGCGACGAGCGCCTGCTCGAGCGCCTCCTTGAGCACGCGGTTCTGCCCGTTGATGGGGCTCACGCCGCCGAAGTGACGATAGTGGTGCGCGACCTCCTCCAACCGCTCATCGGGGATTCCGCGGCCGCGCGTGACGTTGCGGAGGAACGGGATCACGTCCTCCTGACCCTCCGGGCCACCGAAGCCGGCGAGGAGGATCGCATCGTACGCGACGGGCGTGGTCACGAAGGGCGCACCGCTGGCGGCGGCAGGCGAGGCAAAGGGGACGACATTCGGCTCGATCGCAGTCACCCCTCCATCCTCCCACCTCGTCGAGGCACCGGTGTCCGCTCGCCGCCGGGAGAATGCGCACAGAGCGTGAGCCCGCCTCGCGCACTGGCGTAGGCTGTCATGGTTGCCGTCGGCGCCAACTGCGCCGACCCCGGTGACATCCCCTCACCCCTGGGAGTACAGCTGTGCCTGGAGAGAACCTCACCCGAATCGAAGCGCAGGAGCGCCGCGATGTCATCGACACGCACTCCTATGAGGTCGCCCTCGATCTGACGAAGGGCGCCGAGGTCTTCGGTTCCCGCAGCGTCGTGCGCTTCTCCGCGACGCCCGACGGTTTCACCTTCATCGATCTGATCGCCCGCGACGTGCGCGAGATCTCTCTCAACGGCGAGCAGCTCGACCCGCAGGAGGTCTTCGCCGACTCTCGCATCGCGCTGTCCGGGTTGCAGGCCGAGAACGTGCTCGTCGTCGACGCGGACTGCCTCTACACCAACACGGGCGAGGGCCTGCACCGATTCGTCGACCCCGTCGACGGCGAGGTCTACCTGTACTCGCAGTTCGAGGTGCCGGACTCGCGCCGCGTCTTCGCGGTCTTCGAGCAGCCCGACCTCAAGGCGACGTTCCAGTTCACGGTCACGGCGCCCGCGGCGTGGAAGGTCGTGTCGAACTCCCCCACGCCCGAGCCCATCGTGCACGACGACGACGTCACCGCCACCTGGGGCTTCGAGCCGACGCCGCGCATCTCCTCGTACATCACCGCCCTCGTCGCGGGACCCTACGAGTCCACGTTCTCCGAGCTCACCAGCGCCTCCGGCCGTGTGATCCCGCTCGGCGTCTACGGCCGCAAGAGCCTGTGGCAGCACCTCGACGCCGACTACATCTTCGACAAGACCCGTGAGGGCTTCGCGTACTTCGAATCGAAGTTCGGCGTCCCCTACCCGTTCGCGAAGTACGACCAGCTGTTCGTGCCCGAGTTCAACGCCGGGGCGATGGAGAACGCGGGTGCGGTCACGTTCACCGAGACCTACGTCTTCCGCAGCAAGGTCACCGACGCCGTCAAGGAGCGCCGGGTCGTCACGATCCTGCACGAGCTCGCGCACATGTGGTTCGGCGACCTGGTCACCATGAAGTGGTGGAACGACCTGTGGCTCAACGAGTCGTTCGCGGAGTGGGCCTCCACCATCGCGACGGCCGAGGCCACCGAATGGACCGAGGCCTGGACCACGTTCAACGCGATGGAGAAGACCTGGGCCTATCGCCAGGATCAGCTCCCCTCCACGCACCCGATCGTCGCGGAGATCAACGACCTGGAAGACGTGCAGGTCAACTTCGACGGCATCACCTATGCCAAGGGCGGCTCGGTGCTGAAGCAGCTCGCCGCGTGGGTCGGCATCGAGGCGTTCTTCGCCGGGGTGTCGCAGTACTTCCAGAAGCACTCGTGGGGCAACACCGAGCTCAGCGACCTGCTGTCGGAGCTCGAGGCCACGAGTGGACGCGACCTGGGCACCTGGTCGAAGAAGTGGCTGGAGACGGCCGGCGTCAACACGCTCGAGCCCGTGGTGGCCGAGGGCGACGACGGCAAGATCTCGCGTTTCGCGATCACCCAGACGGCCCCGGCGGACTACCCGACCATCCGTCCGCACCGCCTGGGCATCGGCTTCTACTCGCTGCAGGACGGCACGCTCACGCGCGTCCACCACGTCGAGGTCGATGTCGACGGCGACCGCACCGAGGTCCCCGAACTGCAGGGCCTCACGCGCCCCGACCTGATCCTGCTGAACGACGACGACCTCGCCTACGCCAAGATCCGTCTCGACGAGAAGTCGCTGGCGACGGCGATCGCACACCTCGCCGACATCCACGACCCGCTTGCGCGGTCCCTGGTGTGGGGCGCCGCCTGGGACCAGACGCGCGACGCGGAGACGGCGGCCTCGGACTACATCGACCTCGTGCTGGGCAACATCGGCCGCGAGACCGAGTCGACCACGGTCCGCACGACACTCGCCCAGCTGCGCACGGCGGCCACGCTGTACGTGCGACCCGAGGAGCGCCAGGCGGCGCGGCTCAAGGTCGCGGACGGCCTGTGGGCCCTCGCCGAAGCCGCAGAGGCGGGCAGCGACAGCCAGCTTCAGTTCGTCACGGCGTTCGCGAACGCCCTGGTCACCCCTGAGCACGCCGGCGTCGTCGGGCGCCTGCGCTCCGGCGAGGAGACCCTCCCCGGTCTCGAGATCGACGCCGACCTGAACTGGCAGCTGCTCGTCGGACTCGCGACCATCGGAGCGACGGACGCCGCGACGATCGACGCCGCTCTCGCCGCCGACAACACCGCCAAGGGCGCGGAGTTCGCCGCGCAGGCACGAGCCGCTCTTCCCGACGCCGCCTCGAAGCAGGCCGCGTGGGCCTCTCTGATCGAGCGGGATGACGCGCCGAACACGATCGTCCGGTCGGCAGCCCTCGGCTTCGTGCACCCCGCAGGCGCCGAGGTGCTCGGCGAGTTCGTGCCGAAGTACTTCGACATGCTGCTGCCGGTGTGGGAGTCGCGGACCTACCAGATCGCCCAGTACCTCATCGTCGGACTGTTCCCCACGGCGCTGGCCGACGTGGCGCTGCGCGACGCGACGCGCTCGTGGCTGTCCTCGCACCAGGACGCTCCGCCGGCACTCCGTCGCCTCGTGCTGGAGAACCTCGCCGACGTCGAGCGCGCGCTGGCGGCGCAGTCCCGCGACGCCGAGGACTGATCGGCGCCACCCTCCGTCCGGGCCTCTGCCGCCGCGCTTCCAGCCGGGGCAGAGGCCCGCTCGGTAAACTCGGCACCGATGATCCTCCCCCTCGAGACCACGCCAGACCCCACCCCCACCCCGCTTCCCGACTGGGTCCAGGATCTGCTGACCCTGCTCGGACACATCGGCGGCAAAGCGCTCGTCGTCGCGATCATCATCGCCTCCTGCGTGGTGATCGCTTTCGTGCTGCGGGGCGTGATCAGGCGCGTCGTGCACCGGATCGTGGACAGCGCGAAGAACAAGGCGTCGGTCGACGACACCCAGGCGCTCGAACGCTCTCCGCTCGCCGATATGCGTCTGGTCCAGCGCACGAGGACCCTGGGCACGATCCTCCAGAACATCGTCAACGTGATGCTGGTGGTCATCGCGATCGTGCTGGTCGTGAACGCTCTCAGTCCCAGCCTGCTCGGGTCGCTCACGCTGCTGACCGCCGCCGTGGGTGCTGGTCTCGGTTTCGGCGCCCAGAACATCGTCAAAGATGTGCTCAACGGGATGTTCCTCGTCGCGGAGGACCAGATCGGCATCGGTGACGTGGTCGACCTTGGTCTGGCGAGCGGCGTGGTCGAGTACGTGAGCGTGCGCATTACCCAGGTCCGCGACGTGAACGGCACGCTCTGGTACGTCCGCAACGGCGAGGTCACGCGCATCGGCAACATGTCGCAGGGCTGGGCGCGCGCGATCGTCGACACCGGCGTCGCGCCGGACGCCGACCTCGACCAGGTCGAGCACATCATGCTCGAGACGGCACAGGGCCTCGCGAAGGACCCCAAGTGGCGGACGCGCATCGTCGAGAAGCCCGAGCTGTGGGGCCTGGAATCCATCGACGGCGACGCCCTTGTGGTCCGCGTCGTCATCAAGACCAGGGCGAACGCCAGAGACGACGTCGCACAGGAGCTGCGGCGCCGGCTGCGGGCCGCTCTGCTGGAGAGGGCGATCGCGGTACCGCGCATGTCCGATGTCGTGCCGACGGGGCTCGAAGGCGCACGGCGCGTACGCGGGGCGAACCCGCCGAAGACCCGGCCGAACGCCGTCACGGGCGTGCCGGTCATCCCGGACCGCGGCATCTGGCGCCGCAAGAAGCCGTCGACCGAGGGGAATGGCGACAGATGACGTTCTACGACGAGGTCGGGGGCGCAGAGACGTTCCGGAAGATCGTCTCCGTGTTCTACCGCGAGGTCGCCCTCGATCCGGTGCTCAAGCCGATGTATCCCGAGGAGGATCTGGGCCCCGCCGAGGACCGCCTGCGGATGTTCCTGGAACAGTACTGGGGCGGTCCGACCACGTACGGCGAGACCCGCGGACACCCGCGCCTGCGCATGCGTCACATGCCGTTCCACATCGACCCCGACGCGCGTGATCGTTGGCTTCGTCACATGCGCACCGCCGTCGACGAGGCTCGATTGTCTCCGCTGCACGAATCCACGCTCTGGGACTACCTGGAGCGCGCCGCCTATGCCATGGTGAACACATTCGAGCCGTCCGGCATCGGCACGACTCCCCACGGGCGCCCGACGCTCGAGACCCGCGCACGTCAGGAATCAACGGAGAACACATGACGACGAAGCCCCCGACCACGGACGTCCTGGTGATCGGTTGGGGGCTGGCCGGACTGGTCGCCGCCCGCGAGGCACTGGCGGCCGGGCGCCGGGTCATCGTCGTCGACCAGGAGCCGCGGACGAACCTCGGCGGCCAGGCGTGGTGGTCGTTCGGCGGACTCTTCTTCGTGGACTCCCCCGAGCAGCGCCGATTCGGCATCAAGGACTCGCTCGAGCTCGCCACCCAGGACTGGTTCGGCAACGCGGGCTTCGACCGCCCGGAGGACGAGTGGCCGCGCCGCTGGGCCGAGGCGTATCTGCAGTTCGCCGCCGGGGAGAAGCGCTCATGGCTGCGCAGCCTCGGCGTGGGCTTCTTCCCCGTGGTCGGCTGGGCGGAGCGCGGCGGCTACGGCGCGATCGGACCGGGCAACTCGGTGCCGCGATTCCACATCACCTGGGGCACCGGCCCCGGGATCGTCGCCCCCTTCGCCGCGGCCGTCGAGGAGGGCGAGCGCAGCGGTCGTCTCACCGTGCTCGCGCGGCACCGCGTGGAGAGCCTCATCGTCACGGATGGACGTGTCACCGGCGCCCGCGGCTCCGTCCTCGCCTCCAGCGGTGCGGAACGGGGAGTGCCGTCCTCCCGCGAGGTGATCGGCGCGTTCGAGATCACGGCGGAGGCGACCGTCGTGTCGTCCGGCGGGATCGGCGGCAACCACGAGCTCGTTCGTGCGGCGTGGCCCGAACGGCTGGGAACGCCGCCGGCGCACATGCTCTCCGGCGTCCCGGCGTACGTCGACGGCTCGATGCAGGCCGTCACCGCGGCCGCCGGCGCCCGCCTGATCAACGGCGACCGCATGTGGCATTACGTGGAGGGGATCACGAACTGGGATCCGGTGTGGCCCGCGCACGGCATCCGCATCCTCCCCGGCCCCTCGTCCCTGTGGCTCGACGCGACGGGCGCGCGCCTCCCCGTGCCGCTCTTCCCCGGGTTCGACACGCTCGGGACGCTCGCGCACCTCCGGCGCACCGGTCACGACCACTCCTGGTTCGTCACGTCGCGGCAGATCGTGGAGAAGGAGTTCGCCCTGTCCGGCAGCGAGCAGAACCCCGACCTCACCGGCAAGGATGTGGGGCTGCTGCTGAAGTCGCGGCTCGCCAAGGGCCCGACCGGCCCCGTCCAGGCGTTCCTCGACGAGGGACAGGACTTCATCGTCGAGAACGACCTGGAGTCGCTGTTGGAGCAGATGAGCCGGCATGACGGTGGCGAGCTGCTCGACATCGACACCGTGCGGCGCGAGGTGGTCGCGCGCGACCGCGAGATCGAGAACGAGTTCACCAAGGATGCCCAGATCGGCATGCTGCGCTCGATGCGCGGCTACCGCGGTGACAAGCTCATCCGGACGGCAGCGCCGCACCGGCTGCAGGACCCGGCCGCCAGCCCGTTGATCGCGGTCAAGCTGCACGTCCTCACCCGCAAATCGCTGGGCGGCATCCACACCGACCTCGACGGTCGTGCGCTGGACGCCCAGGGCATCCCGATCCCTGGCCTGTTCGCCGCGGGCGAGGCGAGCGGCTTCGGCGGTGGCGGTGTCCACGGGTACCGGGCGTTGGAGGGCACGTTCCTCGGCGGGTGCCTGTTCTCCGGCCGACAGGCGGGAAGGTCGGCCGCCGCGGCGGCGGACTGACCCCGCGCCACAGGGCTCGTGGCGAAACCCTCGGATACGCCCCGGCGCGGTCGATCGACGAGCGTGGCTCACCCCCTCGGGTCACGCCGGCACGCCGGCGCTTCGGCCGTCCCATCAGGCCCTGGCGCTCATCCCGTCGCGCCGTGGTGGCAGCGCCGTCAGGCTCGGGTGCCGGTGGCCCGCACGCCCGTGAGCCCGGACGCCACGGGGCCTCGTGCCAGCACATGCCCGCGACGGAAGGCGAGCCGCGACCAGCGGCCGGCGCGCGACACCCCGACCTGTTCCTCGCCCGAGATGAAGCCCATGGCGTCCGCGGCGAACGCCACACCGCGCGGCAGCCCGCCGAGATCGTCGTCGGGCTCGCCCCAGATGGCCGCCCGGAGCGCGCGAACCGCTTCCTCGCCCGAGCCGGCACCCGCCCCCCGCGCCACGGCGGAGATCCCCCACTGTGCGCGCTGCGCGACGACGGACGCCTCCAGCGACGCCTCCACGGTCCAGCCCTGGCGCGGCGGGGACACCCCGGCCCAGGACGGCGACAGGCCGGTGTCCGGCAGCATGAGGCGTTCGGGGGTGTCGGCGGGCGACAGGCTGTCGACGACCAGGTCGCATTCGAGCTCAGGGTCCGCGTGCACGATACGCATCGCGAGGATCGTGGGGGTCTGATCGAACAGGGTCTGCGGCGAGAGCACGGCCGTGGTCAGCGCCAGGACCCCGCGCGAGGCCTGAAGTCGTACTCCCCCGTCGCCCGCGCGACCGGCGCGGCCCACGAACGTCAGGACATCCTTCGCCGTGTCGGGATCGGCGAGCAGGAGCGTAGGCGGCACGCGTTCTAAACTACCAAGAGGTGCGGCGCCTGCGGTCGCGGAGAGGAACCCATGAGCGCGGACGACCACGCCATCCAGACCGTCGATCGACTCCTCGAGGTTCTCGACCTCGACGCCACCCAGGCCCGGACGACCGAGGACATCTTCACGGGCTCCTCGCACCCGATGCCGAGCGGCCGCATCTACGGAGGCCAGGTGCTGGCGCAGACGCTCCTCGCGGCGGAGCGCACACTGCCGGAGGATCGCGCCGTCCATTCGATGCACGGCTATTTCCTGCGGCCCGGTGACGCGAGTCAGGGCATCACGATCGCCGTCGACCGCATCCATGACGGCCGCTCATTCTCGACGCGCCGCACGCAGGCGTACCAGAACGGGGTGCCGATCTTCTCGATGATCGCGTCCTTCCAGGATGCGGATCCGGGAGTCGAGCACGCGGAGCCCATGCCCGAGGGCGTGCCCGACCCGGAGACGCTGTCCCCCGACGAGGATCGCGTTCCCGGACTCACCGGGGGCGCGCGGCGGATGCTCACCGATCGCGCCGCGGACATCCGTCACGTCGAGTCGCCGCTGTACCTCCCCAACGACGATGCCCGGGTCCCGCGTCAGGCCGTCTGGATGCGACTGCGCGCTCCGCTCCCCGACGACCAGCGGCTGCATCGCGCGGCACTGGCGTACCTGAGCGACATGACGATCCAGGAGTCCATCCTGCGCGCGCACGGGGTCTCGTGGGCACACCAGGGGCTCAAGGTCGCGAGCCTCGATCACGCGATGTGGTGGCACCGTCCCGCGCGCGTCGACGAGTGGCTGCTGTACGCGCAGGAGTCCCCGAACGCGCGCGGCGGGCGCGGGCTGGCCACCGGGCGGATCTACACGCGCGACGGCTCGCTGGTGGCGAGCGTGGCGCAGGAGATCATGATCCGCGTGCCGTCGGAGGCATCCTGATCCGAGCGTTCGGCGCGGGTCACACGGCCGTCGAGGTCAGCGGTGCGCGTACTCGATGGAGGGGCCGACGTACGGCTCCCAGGCCTCGCGCATCTCGGAGGTGAGTCGCGTGGGGCGACCCGTCGCGGCCTCGACGAGCACGATCACTGCTGTCGACCGCGCGTACAGCACCCGCGGCTCCGCGGCCGGGTCGTTGTGCACCTCGTAGCAGACCTCGACACTGGACCCGCCGAGCTTGCCGAACCACATCTGCACCTCGAGCGGTCGACGCTGATACGGCACCGGCGCGAGGTACTCGATCTCCTGCCGGGCGATCAGCGTCAGGATGCCCTCGTCGATGCCGGAGTCGAGCACCGCCGTGGACGGCGCCTCCTCGCCGGGACCCGCCCGCCAGAACGCGCGGACGCGCGCCTCCTCGAGCAGCTTGAGCATCGAGGTGTTGTTGACGTGGTTGAACGCGTCCAGATCCCCCCAGCGGAGGTGGATCGGGATGTGCAGGCGGGTTCCCGGCGAAGGCGCAGTCATCGGGTCAGTCGCGCGTGAGCTTGCGGTGGGTCGACCGGTGCGGCTTGGCCGCGTCGGGCCCGAGGCGCTCGATCTTGTTCTGCTCGTAGGCCTCGAAGTTGCCCTCGAACCAGTACCACTGGTCGGGCTTCTCGTCGGTGCCCTCGTACGCCAGGATGTGCGTCGCGATGCGGTCGAGGAACCACCGGTCGTGGGTGATGACCACCGCGCAGCCGGGGAACTCGAGAAGGGCGTTCTCCAGCGAGCTGAGCGTCTCGACGTCGAGGTCGTTGGTCGGCTCGTCGAGAAGCAGCAGGTTGCCGCCCTCCTTGAGCGTCAGCGCGAGGTTCAGTCGGTTGCGCTCACCGCCCGAGAGCACACCGGCCTTCTTCTGCTGGTCAGGACCCTTGAAGCCGAACTTCGACACGTAGGCCCGCGAAGGGATCTCCGTCTTGCCGACGGTGATGAAGTCGAGGCCGTCGGAGACGACCTCCCACAGCGTCTTGTTGGGGTCGATCGACGAGCGCGACTGGTCGACGTAACTGATCTTGACCGTCTCGCCGATCTTCAGGTCGCCGCCGTCAAGGGGCTCGAGCCCGACGATGGTCTTGAACAGCGTGGTCTTGCCGACGCCGTTCGGACCGATCACGCCGACGATGCCGTTCGGCGGAAGGCTGAAGCTGAGGCCATCGATCAGCGAGCGTCCGTCGAAGCCCTTCTTCAGGTTCTTCGCCTCGATCACCACGTTGCCCAGGCGCGGCCCCGCGGGGATCTGGATCTCCTCGAAGTCGAGCTTCCGCGTCCGCTCCGCCTCCGCGGCCATCTCCTCGTAGCGCGCGAGTCGCGCCTTCGACTTCGTCTGGCGACCCTTGGCACTGGAACGGACCCATTCGAGCTCGTCCTTGAGGCGCTTGGCGAGCTTCGCGTCCTTCTTGCCCTGGATGTCGAGACGCTCGGCCTTCTTCTCCAGGTACGTCGAGTAGTTGCCCTCGTAGCCGATCAGCCGACCGCGGTCGACCTCTGCGATCCACTCGGCCACGTGGTCGAGGAAGTACCGGTCGTGGGTGATGGCGATGACGGCGCCCTTGTACGACTGCAGGTGCTGTTCGAGCCACAGCACACTCTCCGCGTCCAGGTGGTTGGTCGGCTCGTCGAGGAGCAGCAGATCCGGCTTCTGCAGCAGGAGCTTGGCGAGGGCGACACGTCGCTTCTCTCCACCGGAGAGGGGGGCGATCGCGGCGTCGCCGGGGGGCGTGCGCAGTGCGTCCATGGCCTGCTCGAGCTGGGAGTCGAGGTCCCAGCCGTCGGCCGCGTCGATCTCCTCCTGCAGGGTGCCCATCTCGGCGAGCAGCGCATCGAAGTCCGCATCGGGATCGGCCATCAGCGCCGAGATCTCATTGAAGCGGTCGAGCTTCGCCTTGATCGCGATGCCGTCCTGGATGTTCTCCAGCACGGTCTTCGACTCGTCCAGCTCCGGCTCCTGCATGAGGATCCCGACCGAATAGCCGGGCGACAGCTTCGCCTCGCCGTTGGACGGCGTGTCGAGCCCGGCCATGATCTTCAGGATCGTCGACTTGCCGGCGCCGTTGGGGCCGACCATGCCGATCTTCGCTCCGGGAAGGAACGCCATCGTGACGTCGTCGAGGATGAGCTTCTCGCCCACCGCCTTGCGCGCACGCACCATCGAGTAGATGTACTCAGCCACCGAAAACCGCTCCTTCTGTTGGCGTCGAAGATCGACACTCCAGCCTACCGGCCGTCGGCGGCAGGGTTCGTGATCGAAGCATCACCAGTCGATCGGACGCGTCGTCCCGACCAGGCAGCGTCCCTCGGCGAGCTGGGGCATGACGACGGCCACCACCTGTCCCGTCGAGGGACCGACCTGTCCCACCAGGCAGGACTCCTCTCCCCAGCGCACCGAGAACTGGAGGCTCTCCACCGGGTTACCCACGGTGGTCTGGTCGGGCGTGACCTGCATGGCGGTGCGATCGAAGCCCGCGGCCACCAGCGCGTCGATATAGGCCCGACCCTCCGCCCGCTGTTCCGAGGCCCACACACCCTCCGCGATCGCCCGGAAATACGGAAGATTGTCTTCCGCGGTGCCCTCGGGCTGCAGAGCCGGCGACGCCGTCGCCGTATCCGCGGGCGAGGGCGACAGGAAGCTCGGCGGCGTCGGATGCTCGCCGGCAGCGGCCGTGCATCCGACGAGGAGGACGAGGATCGCACCGGCTCCGACGAACGCGCGGGCGGTGCGGGCGAGTGACGGGGCCGTTCGGAGCACGAGCCGAGTCTACGTCGCCCACACCCACAGCCCGGCGTGCTGACGGTGCGTGGCTGACGCTGCGCGCCTGCCCCTACTGCCCCGCCGACACCCTGGCTCCCGCTCCGAGGAAGCCGTCGGGGAACGCCTGGTCCGTCGCCGCACCCCCGTCCCCGGAACCGTCGATGCCCCACAAATCACCCAGATCGTCTCCGGATCGGCCACTCGCCGTCGTCCGCGCGCTTCCACTCGCGGAGTCGGCACCGGGAGACTGCTCCCCATCCTTCTCCCCCTCCGCCACGGTCTCCGGAGAGCGTCTCGGCGACGGCCGGAACGCGGTCGTCCCCCACCGCAGGTCGTGCCCGATCGCGTCGGCTTCGATGTCGGCACTCGTGCCCTGCTTCCCATTGCTCTCCCAGGCCCGAATGCGCAGGCGGCCGGTCACGACGATGCTGTCGCCCACCCGCAGCGACGCCCTGGCGTTCTGACCGAGCTGCCGGAACGCCGCCACGGAGAACCAGTTGGTCTCGGAGTCGACCCAGGTCTGGGTCGTCGGTTCGAAGCGGCGGTGCGTGCTCGCCAGCCGGAAGTTGGTGACGGGCACCCCCGCGCCGGTGTGCCCCTGATGCGGATCGGTCGCCACTCGCCCCACGACGGTGATCATCTCGGTCATGCTGTTCTCCTTCTGTCGCCGGAGCCTCTCCGGATGTCTCCAGCCTGCGGCGACGGCAGGAGCATCGACTGACGCATCCACGCGCTGTGGGGACGCATCGCCGACATCGACGAAGCGTGGAGGAAGAGCCCGGTCAGACGCGTGTCCCGGCGCGGCGCGAATGTCGGTGGCCCGTCCTAGCGTTGTTGCAGGAAGGGAGAAATCGATGTCTGAACGAACGTCCGCCACGGCCCCCGAGGTGCCCTTCGCCGCACCTCGTCTCTCCTCAGAGAAGGAGCATCTCGTCCGCGCCGCCGACCACCTGTGGCGGGTTCAGGACTCGCGGGAGTATGTCCTCGGTCACCTGAGGATCGTGCCGGACCCGCTCGGTCTGCGCTACCGGGCGGAGCGGCTGCACCTCGCGACCGGCCGCTTCCGGCTGATCGGAGAGTTCTGGCGTGCCGACGATGCCGTGGCCGCGCTTCGCCACTGCTGATGCCGTCGCTACGTCGATCGGAAGCGCCCCCGGCAGGATTCGAACCTGCGACCAAGAGATTAGAAGGCTCCTGCTCTATCCCCTGAGCTACGGAGGCGGACAGTCCTACCGTACCGCGGGCAGGCGGGCGATGTCGGTGCCCTCGATAGGATGACGACATGGTAGCTGCCTCCGAGAACGATCGCCTGGTCTGGATCGACTGTGAGATGACGGGCCTCGATCTCTCCGTGGATGAGCTCGTCGAGATCGCGGTCGTCGTCACCGACTTCGAGCTGCGTCCCCTCGACCCCGGATTCCAGGTCGTGATCAAGCCGAGCGATCAGGCGCTGTCCCACATGAACGACTTCGTCACGAAGATGCACGAGACCTCCGGGCTGATCGAGGAGATCCCGCGGGGCGTCACGCTCGCGGAGGCCGAGGAACAGACGCTCGCCTACATCCGTCGTTTCGTCCCGCTCGAGCGCAAGGCACCCCTCGCAGGCAACACGATCGGCACCGACCGCATGTTCCTCGCCAAGTACATGCCGCAGGTCGACCAGTGGCTGCACTACCGCAACGTGGACGTGTCGAGCATCAAGGAGCTCTCCCGGCGCTGGTATCCCCGGGTGTTCTTCCAGGCCCCGGCCAAGGACGGCGGACACCGGGCCCTCGCCGACATCCTCGAGTCCATCCGTGAGCTCCGCTACTACCGGGAGGCCGTGTTCGTCGACGAGCCGGGTCCGTCGAGCGACGACGCCAAGGAGATCGCGACGCGCACCGTGTCGGAGTTCACCTCGAACATGTAATAGACTCGTAGGGTTGCCCGCGCAGGCGGGCGCATGGTGGGTATAGCTCAGTTGGTAGAGCGCCTGGTTGTGGTCCAGGAGGTCGCGGGTTCAAGCCCCGTTACTCACCCGGAGAGAAGAAGCCCGGTTCCTCGGAACCGGGCTTCTTCCGTCTCAGGGCGCGGATCGACGCTGCCGTGCGGCTCTAGACTGGAGCCGTGTCACTGGCGGTCTGGTTCTCACTCCTCACCGCGTCGGTGGTGATCAGCTTCACGCCCGGCGCCGGCGCGATCAACACGATGTCGAACTCCCTGTCGCAGGGTTGGCGACGCTCCATCTGGGGCATCATCGGCCAGCAGATCGCTCTGATCGTCCACGTCGTGATCGTCGCCGCGGGCGTCGGTCTGCTCGTCTCCCGCTCCGAGGTGCTGTTCACCCTCATCCGCTACGCGGGCGCCGCCTACCTCGTCTTCCTCGGCCTCCGCCTCATCCTCAGCCGCCCGACACCACCGCTCGACGACGCGCCCGTCCCCGCACCGGCGCACGAGAGCCATTGGTCGATGATGCGCCGGGGCTTCTGGGTCAACCTGCTCAACCCCAAGGCGATCGTCTTCTTCCTCGCGTTCATCCCTCAGTTCATCCGGCTCGACCAGCCACAGCTTCCCCAGTACCTCGCGCTGATCGCGACGGTCGTCGTGGTCGACGTGCTGGTGATGTGGGGGTTCTTCGCGGTGGCGGCCCGGCCCTTCCGCCGCCTGACGGCCTCGCCGCGCGGGCAGCGCATCCTCAACGCCGTCTTCGGCGGCCTGTTCATCCTCGTGGCAGCGCTGCTGGTCCTGCTGCACTGACCGGTGTCCCGAATGGCCCCTAGGCTGGTCTGGATGGACATGGACGCCGGCGCATTCGAGGCCCTCGTGATCGAGGAGCTGGACCTGCTGCCCGACGACATGGTGGACCGCCTCGACAACGTCGTGTTCGTGGTCGAGGACCGCCCCGCGGACGGCAGTCTCGACCTGCTGGGGATGTACGACGGTCTCGCACTGACGGAACGCACACAGTACGGCATGGGCGAACTCCCGGATCGGATCATCGTCTACCGCGAGCCGCACCTCGCCCAGTGCGAGACCCTCGATGAACTGCGCGACGAGATCCACACGACGCTCGTGCACGAGATCGCGCACTTCCACGGCATCGACGATGCGCACCTGCACGAGCTGGGATGGGCGTGACGATGAGCACGGCACTCCCCGATCTCGACGAGAGCACGGATCTGTCCGCCGCACCGCTCGAGCCCTGGCAGGTCGTCGTCTGGAACGACCCGGTGAACCTCATGAGCTACGTGGTCCGTGTCTTCCGCACCTACTTCGGCTACACCGAGGAGCACGCCACCGCACTCATGCTCGCCGTGCACAACGAGGGCCACGCGATCGTGGCGACAGGGCCGCGCGAGACGATGGAGGTCCACGCGCAGGCGATGCACGACTACGGGCTCTGGGCGACCGTGCGGAAGGCATCCGCATGACCGCCCCCCTCATCCTCACCGTCGCCGCCATCGAGGGCGCCCAGCTCCTGCGGATCGTCGACGACTTCCTCGCCCTCATCGCCGAGCAGGATCCGAATGACCCCGCCATCGCCCGACTGACGCCCAACCCCTATCCCGACGACGAGGGGGCCGCCGCCGCGTTCGCAGCGGCCACTCGCGACGACGTGACCGACCGGCGTGTCCTGGATGCGCGCACCGTGCGGTCGGCGCTCTCCGCCTTCGACCCGGAGGCGCCGCTCACGCCGGAACAGGCCCGCGAGCCCCGGGAGGTGACGATCCGGCGAAGCGACATCGACGCCTGGCTGCGCACCCTCACCGCCATCCGTCTGGTGATCGCGACGCGGCTCGGCCTCACCGTGGAGGAGCCCGTCGCGGGTGGTGAGGCGATGGCCGTGTACGACTGGCTCGGCTACCGGCTCGAACTGCTCATCGAAGCGGCCGACGACATCGGGGCCTGAGACCGGATACCGGCGGTCACGGCACCGTGACGATGCGCGTCGCCAGCTCGCGCGGGTGGTGCTGCAGGAGGTGCTGACGCTCCTGCGCCGCCCACCGCTCCCAGTGCGGTCGGTACGTGTCGCCGTCCCTCGCGAGCGCGCGCGCCTTTCGCGACTCCTCCCCCGCCTCCACCCAGATGCGGACATCGGCGAGGTCGGCCGTCGACGGACGGAGGATGCCGCTGCCTTCGACGATCACACCGAGCGATGGGTCGACGGCATGACTCTCCGCCTCCGTGTTCTGCTCCCAGTCCCACCGACGCCAGGAGCCGAGCAGGCCCCGCCCGTGCGGCCGCAGGATTCCGTCCACCGCTCGCTCCGCGCCGGACTCCAGGCCGTCCCAGCCCGGGTACAGCGAGTCGAGGGCGATGACCTGCACCCGTCCGACGAGCGGCCAGTTCCGCGCGAGCAGCTCCGCCAGCGAGGTCTTGCCAGCACCGCTCCCGCCGTCGATGACCACCATCGGGTTCGCCGCAGCGAGGCCGCGGATGTCCTGCGCGATCAGTGCCGCGGCCTGGCGAAGCGCCGCCGCGACGGGATCGTCACTTCTTGAGGGCACGGATGATGCGCGTGAGGGCACGACCGGTGACCCACACGAAGGGCACCGCCACGACGAGCAGCGTCACGATGTTCGGCTCGAAGCGGAGCCCCTCCTCGCGGCGCACGTAGACGCCGACGGGAATCGAGACACCGCCCCCGCCGCCGCCCTCGGCACCGTCGCCGCTGCCGCCCCCGAAACCGGAGTAGGTGAATGCGACCGGCGTCACGCTCACGCCGTCGACATCCTGCGGCTCACCGTACGCGCTCTTCACGCCGAAGGACGCGACCTGCTTCCCGAGTTCCAGTGCAATGTTCGGCATGCTCCCACGGTAGCCGACCCCGCCCGCGTGCGCGCCCCTCAATCCGCGATGCCGTGATCTTTCGGATGCCGCGCGGCCCCGCGACCCTCGCCGCGACCGATGTGACGCGCGCGGCTGATCGTCGCCGTCCCGAAGCGGGCGATCGCCTCGTCCACCGCCCCCTCCACGCGGCGCCAGTCCTCGTCGTCGTCCCAGAGCGCCAGGGCGGAGCCGCCCGCCGGCTGCAGTCTCTCGGCCCGCACGCCGACCAGACGGATCGGATCGCGCCGATCGATCTGCTCGAACAGACTCTGCGCCGCTTCCCCGATGCGCTGGCTCACGGCGGTCGGGTCGCTCAGGGTCTGCGACCGGGTGACCGTGCGGAAGTCGGCGAAGCGGATCTTGATCGACACGGTCGACGTCTCCCACCCGGCACGACGCAACCGCGCGCCCACGCGATCGGCCAGCCGCAACAGCTCCGCACGCAGGAACGCGCGGTCGTCGACATCGACGTCGAACGTCTCCTCGTGTCCGATACTCTTCTCCACGCGCTCGGTGTCCACCGCCCGCGCATCCCGGCCCCACGAGAGCTGCGCCAGCCGCGCACTCAGCGCCGGGCCCACTGCACGGTCGAGCATGTCGGCCGTGGTCGCCCTGATGTCGCCGATCGTACGGATGCCTCGCGCCTCCAGCGCCTCCGCCGCCTTCGGCCCCACACCCCACAACGCGCGCACCGACCGCGGGGCCAGGAAGTCGAGCGTCTCCGCGGCCGATACCACGAGCATGCCGTCGGGTTTCGCGATCGTCGACGCCATCTTGGCGACGTGCTTCGTCTCGGCCACGCCCACAGAGCACGTGATGCCGACCTCCGCCGAGACGCGCTCCCGGATCTGCGCGGCGATCCTCGCCGGGCTCCCCCACAGCCGACGCACGCCCTGCACATCGAGGAACGCCTCATCGACGGACAGGGGCTCCACCAGCGGGGTGAACGACTCGAAGATCGCCATCACCTGGCGCGAGACCGCCTGATAGCGGGGGAAGTGCGGCGGTACCACCCTGGCCGTCGGGCACAGGCGGAGAGCCTGCGAGACGGGCATCGCGGACCGAACGCCGTAGCGCCGCGCCTCGTACGAGGCGCTGGAGACGACGGAACGACCGTCCGGCGAGCCGATGATGAGGGGCAGGCCCCGCAGACTCGGATCGTCGAGCACCTCGACCGCGGCGTAGAACGCGTCCATATCGACATGCAGGATGCGGGTGCCGGTGTCGTCGGCATCGGCCGCGGACACCATGCGCCCTCTGCCGTCACCGTGTCCCATGCGTCCATTCTCTCCCGGGCCCCGGACACGAGGCCCGGGAGAGACGGCTACTGGGCAGCGCGCTCGAGGATGAGCTCGCGCACGCGTGCGGCGTCGGCCTGACCCTTCATGGCCTTCATGACCGCACCGATGATCGCACCGGCGGCCTGCACCTTGCCGTCCTGGATCTTCGCCATCACGTCGGGCTGTGCGGCGAGGGCCTCATCGATCGCCGCGACGAGCGCGCCGTCGTCGGACACCACGGCCAGGCCCCGGGCATCGACCACCTGCTGCGGAGTGCCCTCGCCGGCGATGACGCCCTCGAGCACCTGGCGGGCGAGCTTGTCGGTGAGGGTCCCCTCGTCGACGAGCTTCTGCAACGCCGCGACGTTCTCGGGGGTGATCAGCTCCGCGGCGTCCTTCTCCTGCGCGTTCGCCAGGCGGCTGATCTCACCCGTCCACCACTTGCGCGCGGTCGCCGGCGTCGCGCCCGCCGCGATCGTCGCCTCGACGACGTCGAGCAGACCGCCGTTGCGGACGTCCTGGAACTCCAGCGGCGTGAAACCCCACTCGGCCATGAGCCGGCGGCGCCGCGCGACGGGCTGCTCGGGCAGTGCCGCGCGCAGCTCCTCGATCAGCTCCGGGGCCGGCTGCACAGGGAGGAGGTCCGGCTCGGGGAAGTACCGGTAGTCGTCCGCGTCGGACTTCGGACGGCCCGGCGAGGTGGTGCCGGTGTCCTCGTGCCAGTGGCGGGTCTCCTGGATGATCGTGCCGCCGTCGGCGAGGATCTGCGCCTGGCGCTGGATCTCGTACCGGACGGCGCGTTCCACGGAGCGCATCGAGTTGACGTTCTTCGTCTCGGTACGCGTGCCGAGCTTCTCCTGCCCCCGCGGGCGCAGCGACACGTTGGCGTCGCAGCGCAGGTTGCCCCGCTCCAGCCGGGCCTCCGAGATGCCCAGACCGCGCACGATGTCGCGGATCGCCGCCACGTACGCCTTCGCCACCTCCGGCGCCCGGTGCTCGGTGCCGAAGATCGTCTTGGTGACGATCTCCACCAGCGGCACCCCTGCGCGGTTGTAGTCGACCAGCGAGTACTCCGCGCCCTGGATGCGTCCGGTCGCGCCGCCCATGTGGGTGAGCTTGCCCGCGTCCTCCTCCATGTGCGCGCGCTCGATCGGGATGGTCACCATGGTGCCGTCTTCGAGCTCCACCTCGACCGACCCCTCGAACGCGATCGGCTCGTCGTATTGCGAGATCTGGTAGTTCTTGCCGAGGTCGGGGTAGAAGTAGTTCTTCCGCGCGAACCGGCTCGACTCCGCGATCGAGCAGCCCAGTGCGAGTCCGAGGCTGATCGACGAGCGCACGGCCGTCTCGTTCACGACCGGCAGCGACCCGGGCAGACCGAGGTCGACCGGGGCGATGAGCGTGTTGGGCTCGGCGGCGTGATACGCCTCGTTCGCCGGGTTCGGCGCGTCGGAGAACATCTTGGTGTTCGTGTTGAGCTCGACGTGCACCTCGAACCCGAGCACAGGCTCGAACAGCTCGAGAGCCCTGTCGAAGTCCATCAGCTTGGCTGCGGCGGCCATCAGCGGTTCCCTCCTGCGAGCTGCGGTGCGCGGGTGAGGAGCGGCGCCCCCCACGAGTCGACGAGGAGTGTCTCCAGCGCCGCTCCCACGCGGTAGAGACGGGCGTCCTCCCTGGCCGGAGCCAGGAACTGGATGCCCACGGGCAGGCCGTCGTCGTCGGACAGGCCGCTCGGGATCGAGATGCCGGGCACACCCGCGAGGTTCGCGGGGATCGTGGTGATGTCGTTGAGATACATCTGCAGCGGATCGTCGATCTTCTCGCCGAGCTTGAACGCCGTGGTCGGCGCCGAAGGCGTGGCGATCACGTCGACCTGGCCGAAGGCGGCGGCGAAGTCCTGCTGGATGAGCGTGCGGACCTTCTGGGCGCTGCCGTAGTACGCGTCGTAGTAGCCCGCGGACAGCGCGTAGGTGCCGAGGATGATGCGTCGCTTCACCTCGTCGCCGAATCCGGCGTCGCGCGTGGCGGACATGACGTCCTCGACCGTGGGGTTGCCCTCCGGCGTCACGCGCAGACCGAAGCGGACCGAGTCGAACTTCGCCAGGTTGCTGGACGCCTCCGCCGGGAGGATCAGGTAGTACGCGGCGACGCCGTACTCGAAGTGCGGCGCATCGATCTCGACGATCTCGGCGCCCTGAGCCTCCAGGAGCGCGAGGGCGCTGCGGAACGACGCGGCGACCCCCGGCTGGAAGCCGCTGTCGGGAAGCTCGCGGATGACACCGACGCGGAGACCTCTGAGGCCGTCCCCGCTCGCACCTTCACGCGCTGCAGCGGCGAACGACGGCCACCGCTCGTCGAGCGACGTCGAGTCCTTCGGGTCGTGGCCGCCGATCGCATCGTGCAGCAGACCGGCGTCGAGCACCGTGCGGGTGACCGGGCCGACCTGGTCGAGGCTCGACGCGAGGGCAATCGCGCCGTAGCGGCTGACTCCGCCGTACGTGGGCTTCACCCCGACCGTGCCGGTCACGTGAGCAGGCTGACGGATCGAGCCGCCCGTGTCCGAGCCGAGCGCGAGCGGGGCCTCGAACGCGGCCACGGCGGCGGCCGAACCGCCGCCGGATCCACCGGGGATCCGGTCGAGATCCCAGGGGTTCCGCGTCGGGCCATACGCGGAGTGCTCCGTCGACGAGCCCATGGCGAACTCGTCCATGTTCGTCTTGCCGAGCGGGATGAGACCGGCCGCGCGCGAGCGGGCGACGACGGTCGCGTCGTACGGCGACCGGTAGCCCTCGAGGATGCGCGAGCCGCTGGTGGTCGGCTGGTCGGTGGTGACCAGGACATCCTTGATGGCGAGCGGGACCCCCGCGATCGGGCCGAGCTCCTCCCCTGCCGCACGGCGTGCGTCGACGGCAGCGGCCGCGTCGAGCGCGTGCTCGTTGATGTGGAGGAACGCGTGCAGGTCGCCGTCGACCGCGGCGATACGGTCCAGGTGCGCCTGGGTGGCCTCGACGCTGGAGACCTCACGCGCCGCGAGCTTGTCGGCGAGTTCCGCCGCGGTCAGCCGGATGATGTCGCTCACTGCTCTTCTCCCAGGATCGCGGTCACCCGGAAGCGGCCGTCGGCGGCGTCGGGGGCGTTCTGCAGCACCTGCTCGTGCGTGAGCGTCTGCCCGACGACGTCTGGACGGAAGACGTTGCTCAGGGGGATCGGGTGGCTCGTGGCGGCGACGTCGGCCGTGGCCACCTCCGACACCTTGGCGATGTTGTCGACGATGGCGTCGAGCTGGCCCGTGAGCCGCGTCACCTCGTCGTCGTTCAGCTGGATGCGCGCGAGCACGCCGAGATGGCGCACAAGATCAGGGGTGATTTCAGACACGACCCCAGTCTAGTTGGGGTGCCGTCGCCCGCTCGGCGCGTCGCGGCGCGCATAAGCTGGGCGCGTGAGCACGTTCCAGCCTCCTCGCCCGTGGATCGCCAGCTACGCCGACGGCGTCCCCGAGGATCTCGCCCCCGTCACCGGTTCCCTCGTCGACATCGTCGCCGCGTCCGCCCGCGACTACCCCGACGCTCCCGCGCTGCAGTTCTTCGGCCGCGAGACCACGTACGCCCGACTGCAAGACGCGATCGACCGGGCCGCCACCGGACTCCGCGACCTCGGCGTGCGTGCGGGCGACCCGGTCGCGATCGTGCTGCCGAACTGCCCACAGCACATCATCGCCTTCTACGCCGTGCTGCGTCTGGGCGCCGTCGTCGTCGAGCACAACCCGCTCTACACGCCGCGCGAGCTGCGGAAGCAGTTCGAGGATCACGGCGCCAAGCACGCGATCGTGTGGAACAAGGTCGTCGCCACCGTGCAGGACTTCCCCGCCGACCTCGCCGTGACGAACCTCGTCTCCGTCGACGTGACGCGCGCGATGCCCGCCCTCACCCGCTTCGCTCTGCGGCTGCCCGTCGCGAAGGCGCGCGAGTCCAGGGCAGCGCTGACCGAGCGCGTGCGCGGAACCGTGGTGTGGGACTCGCTCGTGGCCTCCGACCCGCTTCCGGCGTCGCATCCGAGACCGAACACGGACGACCTCGCGATCATCCAGTACACCTCGGGCACCACCGGAACTCCGAAGGGCGCCGCGCTGACGCACCGCAACCTGCTGGCGAACGCGGCGCAGGCGCAGGCATGGGTGCCGTCGATCCAGCGCGGCAAGGGCTGCGTGGTGTACGCCGTGCTGCCGATGTTCCACGCCTACGGGCTGACGCTGTGCCTCACGTTCGCGATGTCGATGGGGGCGCGGCTCGTGCTGTTCCCCAAGTTCGACCCCGACCTCGTGCTCGATGTCGTCAAGAAGCACCCCGCGACCTTCCTCCCGCTCGTGCCCCCGATCGCCGACCGGCTGCTCGCGGCCGCGCAGGCGAAGGGCGTCTCCCTGGACGGCATCGAGGTCGCGATCTCCGGGGCGATGGCCCTGCCGCACGAGCTGGTCGTCCCCTTCGAGGCCGCGACCCACGGGTACCTCGTCGAGGGCTACGGGCTGAGCGAGTGCTCGCCCGTGCTCATGGCGAACCCCGTGGCCGACAACCGCGTGCCGGGCACCGTCGGCCTCCCCCTTCCCGGAACGGAGTGCCGCGTGGTCGACCCCGAGGACCCGACGCAGGACGTACCGGCGGGGTCGGCGGGCGAGCTCGTCGTCCGCGGCCCGCAGGTGTTCTCCGGCTACTACGGCAAGCCGGAGGAGACCGACGCCGTGTTCGTCGACGGCTGGTACCGCACGGGAGACATCGTCACGATCGACGAGGCCGGCTTCGTCCGCATCGTCGACCGCATCAAGGAGCTGATCATCACCGGCGGCTTCAACGTCGCCCCCACCGAGGTCGAGAACGCGCTGCGGCAGCACCCGTCGGTCGTGGACGCCGCCGTCGTCGGACTGCCCAGCGAGCACTCGGGCGAGGAGGTCGTCGCCGCGATCGTCGTCGACGGAGGAGCCGATGTCGACGTCGAAGCGATCCGCGCGTACGCCCGCAGCATCCTCACCCCGTACAAGGTGCCGCGCCGCGTGTTCGTGGTCGACGAGCTGCCGAAGTCGCTCATCGGCAAGGTCCTGCGCCGCCAGGTCAAGGAGAAGCTGCTCGCGCTCACCACCGGCGCCTGAGCCGTCTGCACAGGTGGTGGCGGCCGGCGCGCGCTACCCTTGGGAAGTGACCCCTGAAGACGCAGTGCCCACCGACGCCCCCGACGAGTCCCCCGCAACCCCCGGATTCGAGGAGCTCGGCATCACCGGGCCCGTCCTCAAGGCCATCCGAGACCTCGGCTACGAGACCCCCTCCCCGATCCAGGCCGCGACGATCCCGACCCTGCTGTCGGGCCGCGACGTGGTGGGCATGGCGCAGACCGGCACCGGCAAGACCGCGGCCTTCGCGCTCCCCGTGCTGGAGCGCCTCGACACCGCACAGAAGACCCCGCAGGCCCTCGTGCTCGCCCCCACGCGCGAGCTCGCGCTGCAGGTGTGTGAGGCGTTCGAGTCGTACGCCTCACGCATGAAGGGCGTCCACGTGCTGCCCGTGTACGGCGGTCAGGGGTACGGCGTGCAGCTGTCGGCGCTGCGCCGCGGTGTGCACGTGGTCGTCGGAACCCCCGGTCGCATCATGGACCACCTCGCCAAGGGCACGCTCGACCTCTCCGAGCTGCAGTACCTGGTGCTCGACGAGGCGGACGAGATGCTGAAGATGGGCTTCGCGGAGGATGTCGAGCAGATCCTCGCCCAGACGCCGGAGGAGAAGCAGGTCGCGCTGTTCTCCGCCACGATGCCCGCCCAGATCCGGCGCCTCGCGCAGCAGTACCTCCGCGACCCCGAGGAGATCACGGTCAAGTCCAAGACCGCGACCAACACGAACATCACCCAGCGGTACCTCGTGGTGTCGTACGCGCAGAAGGTGGACGCCCTCACGCGCATCCTCGAGGTGGAGAACTTCGACGGGATGATCGTCTTCGTCCGCACCAAGAACGAGACCGAGACGCTCGCGGAGAAGCTCCGCGCTCGCGGCTACTCCGCCGCCGCGATCAACGGCGACGTGCCCCAGGTGCAGCGCGAGCGCAGTGTCAACCAGCTCAAGGACGGCAAGCTCGACATCCTGGTCGCGACCGACGTCGCCGCGCGCGGTCTCGACGTGGAGCGCATCAGCCACGTCATCAACTTCGACATCCCCACCGACACCGAGTCGTACGTGCACCGCATCGGCCGGACCGGGCGCGCCGGGCGGACCGGCGACGCGATCAGCTTCATCACCCCGCGCGAGCGCTACCTGCTGAAGCACATCGAGAAGGCCACGCGTCAGACGCCGACGCAGATGCAGCTGCCGACCACGGAGGACGTCAACACCACGCGCCTCGCGCGCTTCGACGACGCCATCACGACCGCGCTGTCCGAGACCGCCCGCATCGACGCGTTCCGCGACATCATCGCCCACTATGTGCGCCACCACGACGTGCCGGAGAGCGATGTCGCCGCGGCTCTCGCCGTGGTCGCGCAGGGTGAGCGACCGCTCCTCCTCGACCCCGCGGACGACCCGCTCGCCAGAGCCGTGGCCGCCGACAACCGTCCGCCGCGTGAGCGCGCACCGCGGGACGCACGGGAGACGCGTGAGCCCAGGGAACGCCGGGGCCGTGGCGACTATGCGGCGTACCGCATCGAGGTCGGACGACGGCACCGCGTGGAGCCGCGGCAGATCGTCGGCGCGCTCGCGAACGAGGGCGGCCTCGGTCGCGACGACTTCGGCGCCATCAACATCCGCCCCGACTTCTCGATCGTCGAACTGCCGGCCAACCTCGACCCCGCCGTCCTCGAGAAGCTCCGCGACACCCGCATCTCCGGGCGGCTGATCGAGATCGCGCCCGACCGTGGCCCCGGGGCACGCCGGGGAGCTGCGCGCGACCGCGGGAACGACGACGGCGCGGGCCGCGGCTACCGCGGTGACCGCCATGACCGTGACGATCGCGGACCCCGCGGTCCCCGCGAGGACAAGCCGTTCCGGAAGCCCCGTCACAAGAGCTGATCGTGCGTATCGACCGTGCGGACCGCGGAGACGTCGCGGGGCTCGCGCTGCTCAAGTGGCAGGACGTGCCAGACGAGCTGACGGCGGGACGGTCGTTCGACGAGTTCACGGCGGAACTCGCCGCCTGGTGGAGCCTCCACGAGGACACGCACTCGGCGTTCGTGGCGAGGGCGGACGACGGCGAGCCCGTCGGGGTCGCCTGGGTCGCGATGCTCCCCCGGGTGCCGCGCCCCGGGGCCGCGGACCGGGTCTCGGCCGACGTGCAGAGCGTGTTCGTGCTGCCGGAGCACCGCGGGCGCGGAACCGGGCGAGCACTGGTCGCGGCGGCGTGCGCTCACGCGGTGTCCCTCGGCGCAGGACGCGTCACCGTGCACTCGAGCGAGGAGGCCGTGACGCTGTACCGCGGGCTCGGCTTCGCCGACTCCCCTCGGCTGCTGCAGTTCCTGCCTCCCACGGACACCTGACCCGCGGGCACCCGTTCAGCCGAGGGCGTCGGGTCCCTCGGTCACCAGCAGGTGGAACTGTGCAGCGTCGAGGATGCGGATGCCCAGTTCCTCGGCCTTCGCGAGCTTGGAGCCGGCGCCCGGACCGGCCGCGACGAAGTCGGTCTTCTTCGACACGCTCGACGCGGCCTTGCCCCCCGCCTTGATGATCGCCTCCTGCGCTCCCTCGCGCGTGTAGCCGTCGAGCGAACCCGTCGCGACGACCGTGAGCCCGTCGAGCACTCCGCCCTCGGCGACCGCAGCCCCGGGCCCCGGGTGCCCCGGCGTCGCCCACTGCACCCCCGCCTCGCTCCAGCGCCGCACGATCTCCTGGTGCCAGTCGACCTCGAACCATGCGAGCAGCGAGTCGGCGATGATCCCGCCGACGCCCTCGACCGCGGCGAGCTCCTCCCGGGAGGCCGCCCGGATCGCGTCCAGCGAACCGAACCACTGCGCGAGGGCTCGAGCCGCCACCGGGCCCACGTGGCGGATGTTCAGCGCGACGAGGAGTCGCCACAGGTCTTTCGTCTTGGCCTTCTCGAGCTCGGCGAGGAGCGTGAGCGCCTGCGAGGAGGGCTGGGGGCCCTCGCGCCCCGCCTTCCTCTCGGCCGCCGTCGGGTTCCGGCGGAACGGCGCCCTCGTCTTCACCAGGCCGTCCTCGTCCTCACGCGGCAGCCCGGTCTCGGCATCCCGGACCACGACCTCGATCGGCACGAGCTGGTCGAGCGTCAGCGCGAACAGCCCGGCCTCCGTCTCCAGCGGCGGCACGGCGGGTGACGTCGGCTGCGTGAGGGCCGCGGCCGTGACCTCGCCCAGCGCCTCGACGTCGAGCGCGCCGCGCGACCCGATGTGCTCGACACGCCCGCGAACCTGTGCGGGACACGAGCGCGCGTTCGGGCAGCGCAGGTCGATGTCGCCCTCTTTCATCGGCCGCAGCGGTGTTCCGCACTCCGGACAGTCGGCAGGCATCACGAACTCGCGCTCGGTGCCGTCCCGCTTCTCCACGACCGGCCCGAGCACCTCGGGGATCACGTCACCGGCCTTGCGCAGCACCACGGTGTCGCCGATGAGCACGCCCTTGGCCTTCACGACGTCCTTGTTGTGCAGCGTGGCCTGACGCACGACCGACCCCGCGACGTGCGCGGGCGCCATCACCGCGAACGGGGTCGCCCGGCCCGTGCGTCCGACCGACACCACGATGTCGAGGAGCGTCGTCTGCACCTCCTCCGGCGGGTACTTGTAGGCGATCGCCCACCGGGGTGCCCGGCTGGTCGCGCCGAGCTCGTCATGCAGCTCCAGCTCGTCGACCTTCACCACGATCCCGTCGAGCTCGTGCTCGATGTCGTGCCGGTGCTCGCCGTAGTACTCCACGAAGTCGACGACCTCATCGATGCTGCGGCACACCCGCGTGTGCGGGCTCGTCGGCAGGCCCCATTCAGCCAGCAGGTCGTACACCTGGCTCTGCGCGGCCACCGGCGGCTGTGCCCAGGCGCCGATGCCGTGCACGTACAGCGCGAGCGACTCGATCCGCAGAAGCCCCGCCTCCAGTTCGAGCCCGTCCTTCTTGTCGATCTGCTGGCGCAGACCACCGCTGGCGGCGTTGCGCGGATTCGCGAACGCGGGGAACCGACGTGCCGCAGCCGTGCGCGCCTTCTCCTCGTCGAACGGCTTCTTCACGCCGCCGCGCGCCTCCCACCGGGCGAGCGCGTCGGCGTAGGCGCGCTCGCGGAAGGCGGCCTGCGCGGCGTTGAGCCGTTCGAACGCCGCGACCGGGATGAACACCTCGCCGCGGACCTCGACGATCGGCGGATGCCCCTCACCACGCAGTCGCTGCGGGATCTCCGGCAGACGGAGCGCGTTCTCCGTCACGATCTCGCCCACCCGGCCGTCACCGCGTGTGGCGGCGGAGGTGAGCACCCCGTTCTCGTAGCGGAGGTTGATCGCGAGTCCGTCGATCTTGAGCTCGGTGAGCCAGTCGACGTCGCGACCGGCCGCCGCGCGGGTCTTGGCCGCCCACTCCCGCAGCTCGTCGACGGAGAACACGTTGTCGAGGCTGAGCATGCGCTCGGCGTGCTCGATCGTGGCGAGACCGGTGGCCTCCGCCGCTCCCACCATCTGCGTCGGCGAGTCCTGGCCCTGCAGTTCGGGGTGCAGGCGCTCCAGCTCTTCCAGACGCCGCATCCACCCGTCGTAGGTCGCGTCGTCGACGAGCGAGGTGTCGCGTCCGTAGTAGGCGTCTTTGGCCTCGAGGATGCGGGTCGTCAGCTCCTCGGCCTCGATCCGAGCGTCTTCCAGTGAGATGTTCTCCGCCACCTGCTCAGTCTAGGAGCGGCCGCCGACATCCGCCGGGATCAGACGCCGACCGGAACCGCCGAGACCGTGGTGTCGATCGTGAACTGGCCCAGCACGCGCGTGCCGACGTACAACACCGCGGTCTGCCCCGGTGCGACGCCGTCGAGCGGAACCTCCGGAGCCACACGGACGCCGTCCGCGGTCATGGTGGCCGTGGCGGGAACGGGGTCGGCGTGCGCGCGGATCTGCACGTCGCATGCGAAGGACGACTCCACGGGCGCCGCGCCGGCCCAGCTGAACCGCTCCCCCGCGATCTCGGCGATCGCGAGCGCCTCCTTCGGCCCGACGACCACGGTGTTGGACACCGGCCGGACCTCCAGCACGAACCGGGGCTTGCCGTCCGCGGCCGGCACCCCGAGCTTGAGCCCTCGCCGCTGCCCCACCGTGAAGGCGTGCGCGCCCTCGTGCTCGCCGACCACCGCGCCGCTGCGGTCGACGATCTCCCCGGTCTCCGCACCGACCTTCTCCGCCAGCCACCCGCGCGTGTCGCCGTCCGGGATGAAGCAGATGTCGTGGCTGTCGGGCTTCTGGGCGACGGTCAGGCCCCTGGCGGCCGCCTCAGCGCGCACGACCGCTTTGGAGGGCGTCGTGCCGAGCGGGAAGTAGGTGTGCGCGAGCTGCTCGGCGGTGAGCACACCGAGCACGTACGACTGGTCCTTGGCGTTGTCGGATGCCCGGTGCAGCTCCCGGCCGTCCGGCCCCTCGATCAGGGTGGCGTAGTGCCCCGTGCAGACGGCGTCGAAGCCCAGCTCGATCGCCCGCTCCAGGAGCGCGGCGAACTTGATCTTCTCGTTGCAGCGCATACAGGGGTTCGGGGTGCGCCCGGCGCGGTACTCGGCGATGAAGTCGTCGATCACGTCGTCACGGAACCGCTCCGAGAAGTCCCACACGTAGAAGGGGATCCCGAGCAGGTCGGCGGCGCGGCGCGCGTCGAGCGCGTCCTCGATCGTGCAGCAGCCGCGGCTGCCCGTGCGCAGCGTCCCGCCCGCGCGGGACAGGGCGAGGTGCACGCCGACGACGTCATGCCCGGCCTCGACCGCCCTCGCCGCGGCGACGGCGGAGTCGACGCCGCCGCTCATCGCCGCAAGGATCCGCATGGGTCCAGTCTACGAGCGCGCAGCTGAGCCGGCGCCGGACGCACGCGCATACGCGTCCGCGATCACCGACAGCACGGCGTCCACGTCATCATCGCGGGAGGTGCGCCCCAGAGAGAAGCGCAGCACGCTGCGGGCGTCTCGCTCCGACCGGCCCATCGCCATCACCACGTGGGAGGGCTCCGCGACCCCCGCCTGACAGGCCGAGCCGGTGGACACCGATACCCCGGCGACGTCGAGGAGGAAGAGCAGGCTCTCCCCCACGGCCCCCGGGAACAGCAGCTGCGCATTGCCCGGCAACCGCACGTGCGGGTCGCCCAGGAGCTCGGCGGCGGGCACCTGCGCGCGAACGCCCTCGACGAGGCGGTCGCGCAGAGCACGCAGCCGACGCGCCTCCTCCTCGCGCTCGCTCTCGGCCAGCTCGACCGCGGTGGCCAGCGCCGCCGCACCCGCCACGTCCTGCGTGCCTGCCCGGAGCCCCCGCTGCTGTCCACCGCCGCGCAGCAGCGGAGCGAGACGAGCCGACCGGGCGACCAGCAGTGCGCCGGTCCCGACCGGAGCACCCACCTTGTGGCCCGCGATGCTCAGCGCGACGAGCCCGCCATGACCCTCCGCCGACCCGCGCAGGCCCCGGAAGGAGAGCGGCACGTGGCCCAGGGCCGCGACCGCGTCGAGGTGCAACGGCACGCGGTTGTCGGCCGCCGCCGCCGCGAGGGCGGCTACATCGTTGATCGTGCCGGCCTCGTTGTTGGCGACCAGAGCCGTCGCGAGCGCGGCACCCGGAAGCGCGGCGGCGAAGCGGGGGTCATCGATGCGCGCCTCCGGCGACACCGGGACCGCGCGGACCTCCGCGCCCTCCTCGGCGAGAGCCGCGACGGTGTCCATCGTGGCGTGATGCTCCCCGTCGGGCAGCACGATAGCGGTGGTGCCCGCGTCCCGTGCGCGCCAGAGCCCCTGCACGGCGAGGTTGATCGACTCCGTGCCCCCCGAGGTGAACACGACCTCGATCGGGTCGGCGTGGAGCACCGCGGCGAGCCGCTCCCTCGACTCCTCCAGCAGGCGCCGCGCGTCCTGTCCGGCGCCGTGCGTCGACGAGGCGTTGCCCACGACGGTCGCCGCCTCGAGCCAGGCGTCGCGGGCCTCCGCGCGCAGAGGCGTGGTCGCCGCGTGGTCGAGGTAGTGCCGCATACCTCGATTCTCCCCCGTTCCCCGGTCGTGCGGACACGGTCGTGCCTCTGGGACCGGGTCCGCGCCGACATGAGACTGAAATGCAACACGCCTAGGGTGTAGTCATGCCTGTCTCCCGCGTCCCCGTCGTCCCCGGCGGATCGGCCCTCGACGATCTCGGCGTCCGCCTGCACGACGGCGGCGGCACCCTGCGGGTCTGGTCGGGCAACGCCTCGTCGATGGAGCTGGTCGTCTTCGACGCCACCGACCTCGACTGGGTCACGGACCAGGCCGCGCTCGAGCGGCGGCCGGGCGGCGTGTGGGAGGTCACGTCTGCCCTGCTCCAGCCAGGAACCCGGTATGCGGTCCGCGTGGGAGGGCCGCACGGCCCCGGCAACACGTTCAACCCCGAGACGCTGCTGCTCGACCCGTACGCGAAGGGCCTCGCCCAGGGACACGGCTACCAGGAGTGGCGGTCGGTGGTCATCGTCGACGGCTTCGACTGGGGGAACACGAGCAAGCCGCGCATCCCGCTCGATCGCACCGTGATCTACGAGGGCCATCTCAAGGGCATGACCAAGCGCCACCCCGAGGTGCCGCCCGCGCTGCACGGCACGTACGCGGGTCTCGCACACCCCGCGATGATCGAGCACTTCCACGCGCTCGGCATCACCTCCGTCGAGCTCCTGCCCGTGCACGCCTTCGTGCCGGAGCCGCGCCTGCTCGAGCGCGGCCTCACCAACTACTGGGGCTACAACACCCTCAACTACTTCACGCCTCACGCCGCGTACGCCACCGAGGACGCCCGCAAGCGCGGACCGGAGGCGATCATCGCCGAGTTCAAGGGCATGGTGAAGCTGCTCCACGAGGCCGGGCTCGAGGTCATCCTCGACGTCGTCTACAACCACACCTCGGAGGAGGGCATCGGCGGCCCGCGCTCGAGCCTGCGCGGGATCGACAATGCGAGCTACTACCGGCAGGACGGGAACGGCGTCTACATCGACACCACCGGGTGCGGCAACACGCTGGACACCAGCACCGACGCCGGCGCCCGCCTCGTCCTGGACTCGCTGCGGTACTGGGCGGAGGAGATGCAGATCGACGGTTTCCGCTTCGACCTCGCGACCGCGATCGCCCGAGACGCCGCCCACACATACAACCCGGAGCATCCGCTGCTGCGGGCGATCGCCGCCGACCCCGTGCTCGCCGACACCAAGCTCATCGCCGAGCCGTGGGACGTGGGGTTGGGCGGCTGGCAGACGGGCAACTTCCCCACGGGGTGGCACGAGTGGAACGACCGCTACCGCGACCGGGTGCGCAACTTCTGGCTGAGCGACATCGACTACGCCCGTCGCGCCTCCGCCCCGGTGGGCATCGGCGGCTTCGCCACGCGCCTCGCGGGCTCCTCCAACACCTTCAGCGAGGAGCGCGGTCCGCTCGCCAGCATCAACTTCGTCACGGCACACGACGGCTTCACGCTCCACGACCTCGTCTCCTACGACGTCAAGCACAACGAGGCGAACGGCGAGAACAACCGCGACGGCGCCGACACCAACCGCGCCTTCAACCACGGCGTCGAGGGCCCCACTGACGATCCTGCGATCCTCGCTGCCCGCCGGAAGGCCATGCGCAACCTCCTGGGCACGGTCCTGCTGTCCGCGGGCATCCCCATGCTCACCGCCGGCGATGAGGTCGGGCGCACTCAGCGCGGGAACAACAACGCCTACGCCCAGGATTCTCCCCTCACGTGGCTCGGGTGGAACCTGGAGCCGTGGCAGGAGGATCTGCGGGCGCACGTCACGCGGCTCATCCAGCTGCGCCAGGAGAATCCCGCTCTGCGCCCCAGCCGCTACGCCCGGCTCGGCGAGCACATCCCGAACGCGTCGGTCATGGACTGGTACGACCAGAACGGCGAGACGATGGAACCGGGGCAGTGGAACGATCCCGGCAACCGCACGCTGCAGTACGTCGCCGCCTCCACGCCCGACACCGAGGCGGCGAACCGCATCCTCCTGATCGTGCACGGCACGGAGGCGCCGATCGACGTGCGACTGCCGCTGGAGATCGACGGCGCGAACCGGTTCGTCTCGCTCTGGTCGAGTGCCGACGAGCACCCCTCCGCGCACGCGGAGGTCTTCGAGCCCGGCGACGTCCTGTCCGTTCCCGGCACCTCGATGCGCCTGTTCCGCGTCGAGTGATAGCACGGTTCTGCGCCCGGGTCGAGCGGTAGGCTCCGGCACACCGGAGCGGTAGATTCGCACTGTGACTGCACGTGCTGGTACCCGGCCCCCGGCTCTCCGGAGCCCCGCTCAGATCCCGCCGCGCGAGTTCGACGGCGCAGACCTCCCCGGCGAGCTGCGCACGACGCGGATCCCGCTCCTCGACGGCTCGCCCTCGGTCCCGGGCGGCTTTCCCGCGAAGGCGTTCGCCGGCGAAGTCGTGCCGTTCCGGGTGGTGTCGTTCCGGGAAGGGCACGACCTCATCGGCGTGCACGTGCGCCTCACCGCCCCCACCGGAGAGCAGAGCCTGCACCGCCTGACCGCGCTCGCGGACGGCACCGATACGTGGACGGTCTCGATCGCGCTGGACCTGGAGGGTCCGTGGCGGTATCGCTTCGAGGCCTTCTCCGACGACTACGCCACCTGGGCGCATGCCGCACGGCTCAAGCTCGCCGCCGGCGTCGATGTCCCGGTCGTGGCCGCACTCGGCGCCGAGCTGCTGGCCAGGGCCGCCGCCGAGAAGGACCGGCCAGCGGCCCAGCGTCGCCGCCTGCGCGAGGGCGCCGAGGCGCTGCGCACGGGAGACGCCGCGCTCGCCGCCTCCCTCGCGGCAGACCCGGAGCTCGCGGTCGTCTTCGCCGAGCGTCCCCTGATGTCGCTGCGCTCCGCCTCCGCGGACCAGCACCTCCACGTCGATCGCACGCGAGCAGGGGTGGGCGCCTGGTACGAGTTCTTCCCCCGCTCGGAGGGGGCGCGGCGGCTGAAGGACGGCTCGGTGCGGAGCGGCACCTTCCGGACGGCTGCGAAGCGGCTCCCCGACGTGGCGGCCATGGGGTTCGACGTGATCTACCTCGTGCCCATCCACCCCATCGGCTCGACCAACCGCAAGGGACGCAACAACACGCTGGTGGCCGAGCCGGGCGACCCCGGCTCCCCGTACGCGATCGGTGCGGCCGAGGGCGGGCACGACGCCATCCATCCCGACCTCGGTAGCGCCCAGGACTTCCGGGCCTTCGTCCGGGCTGCTGAGAAGGAAGGGCTCGAGGTCGCGCTCGACCTCGCGTTGCAGGCGTCCCCCGACCACCCGTGGGTCCGCGAGCATCCGGAGTGGTTCACGACCCTGCCGGACGGCACGATCGCCTACGCGGAGAACCCGCCCAAGAAGTACCAGGACATCTATCCGCTCAACTTCGACAACGACCCCGAGGGCATCGCCGCGGAGATGCTGCGGGTCGTGCAGCACTGGGTGGCACAGGGCGTGCGCATCTTCCGGGTGGACAACCCGCACACGAAGCCGCTCCGGTTCTGGGAGTGGCTCATCCGCACCGTGAACGAGAGCGATCCGGGGGTCGTGTTCCTCGCGGAGGCCTTCACCCGTCCCGCCGTCATGCGGGCGCTCGCTGCGGTGGGTTTCCAGCAGAGCTACAGCTACTTCACCTGGCGCAACACCAAGGCGGAGCTGGAGGAGTTCCTCACCAGCATCTCCCACGACACCGCGGACTACATGCGACCGAATCTGTTCGTGAACACGCACGACATCCTCACCGAGTACCTCCAGTTCGGTGGCCGGGCGGCCTACCGCATCCGCGCCTGCATCGCGGCCACCGCGGGGCCGGTGTACGGGGTGTATGCGGGATACGAGCTCTTCGAGAACGTGGCGCGTCCCGGCTCGGAGGAGAACATCGACAACGAGAAGTACGAGTACAAGTTCCGCGACTGGCGCGGTGCCGAGGAGCGCGGTGAGTCCCTCGCCCCGCTGCTGCGTCGGCTCAACGCGATCCGCGCCGAGCATCCGGCGCTGAGGCAGCTGCGGAACCTGGAGACCCACTGGAGCGACGACGACGCCGTCCTGGTCTACAGCAAGCACCTCGATGCGGCGTTCACCGGCACCGGACAGGCAGACACGATCATCGTGGTCGCGAACGTCGACCCGCACTCGGTCAGGGAGACCACGGTCCACCTCGACACGACCCGCTGGGGTGTCCCCCCGGGCGAACCGTTCGAGGTCGAGGATCTGCTGACCGGCAGTGTCTGGACCTGGAGCGACCACAACTACGTGCGGCTCGACGCCTTCGCCGAGCCGGTGCACATCCTGAAGGTGAGGGAGAGAGCATGAGCTTTGCCGAAGAAGCGATCGCATCCGCCGAGTGGGTCGCCGTCGCCGAGGGACAGCACCACGATCCGCACGCCGTGCTGGGAACCCATCCCGCGGAGGACGCCGCGGGGCGGACGGTCACGATCATCCGCGCCCGCCGCCCGCTGGCCTCCTCCGTCGCCGCCGTGTTCGCCGACGGCACCCGGCTCGAGCTCTCGCACGTGACCCACGGGCTGTGGGAGGGCCGTCACCCCGGGCCGCCCGTCCCCTATCGACTGGCGACGCGCTACCGCGACGTGGACGACGAAGCTATCACCGGCGACCCGTACCGTCACTCCCCCGCGCTCGGCGAGCTCGACCTGCACCTCATCGCGGAGGGACGGCACGAGCGGCTCTGGGAGGTGCTGGGAGCGCATCCCACCACGCACGACGGCGAGGCGGGTGTCGCGTTCGCGGTCTGGGCGCCGAACGCCAGCGCCGTACGCGTGGTCGGAGACCACAACGGGTGGAACGGCGAGACGCACGCGATGCGGTCGATGGGCGTGAGCGGCGTCTGGGAGCTGTTCATCCCCGACCTGCCGCTCGGCACCCGGTACAAGTACCAGATCCGCACCCGCGCCGGTGCGTGGATCCTCAAGGCCGACCCGATGGCGCTCGCCGCGCAGCTGCCGCCGGAGACCGCGTCGGTCGTCACCGCCTCGACCTATGCGTGGCAGGACGGCGCGTGGATGACCCGGCGCGCCGCGACCCACGCGGTCGCGCAGCCGCTCTCGGTCTACGAGGTGCACCTGGGCTCCTGGCGGGGCGGCCTCGGCTACCGTGAGGTCGCCGATCCCCTCATCGAGCACGTGCAGCAGACGGGGTTCACCCACGTGGAGTTCCTCCCGCTCGCCGAGCACCCGTTCGGCGGCTCCTGGGGCTACCAGGTCAGCGGGTACTACGCGCCGACGAGCCGCTACGGCACGCCGGACGATCTGCGCTACCTCATCGACCGCTTGCACCAGGCGGGCATCGGCGTGATCCTCGACTGGGTCCCCGGCCACTTCCCGAAGGACGAGTTCGCGCTCGCCCGCTTCGACGGCCAGCCCCTCTACGAGCACCCCGATCCCCGGCGCGGCGAGCATCAGGACTGGGGCACGCTCATCTTCGACTACGGTCGCCCCGAGGTCCGCGGCTTCCTCGTCGCGAACGCCCTCTACTGGCTGGAGGAGTTCCACGTGGACGGGCTGCGCGTCGACGCGGTCGCCTCGATGCTGTACCTCGACTACTCGCGCCGCGACGGCGAGTGGGAGCCCAACGTCCACGGGGGTCGCGAGAACCTCGAGGCGATCCGGTTCCTCCAGGAGGTGAACGCCACCGCCTACCGCCTGCACCCCGGGATCCTCATGATCGCGGAGGAGTCGACGAGCTTCCCCGGCGTCACCGCGCCCACGGATCACGCGGGACTCGGGTTCGGGTTCAAGTGGAACATGGGCTGGATGAACGACTCGCTGCAGTACATCGCCCGCGACCCGATGTATCGCGCGCACCATGAGGGCGAGATGACGTTCTCGTTCGTCTACGCCTTCGGCGAGAACTACGTGCTACCCATCAGTCACGACGAGGTCGTGCACGGGAAGGGCAGCCTGCTCGCGAAGATGCCCGGCGACCACACGCACAAGCTCGCCAACGTCCGCGCCTACCTGGCCTACATGTGGGGACACCCGGGCAAGAAGCTGCTGTTCATGGGCCAGGAGTTCGGGCAGCTCGCCGAGTGGTCGGAGGGGCGCGAACTCGACTGGTGGCTGCGCGAGCAGCCCTCGCACGCCCAGCTGCAGGACTTCGTCGGCGCGCTCAACGGCGTGTACCGCGCCCAGGCGCCGCTGTGGGAGCGTGACAGCGACGGATCGTCGTTCACGCGGCTCGGCGCCCCCAGCTGGGACCCCTCCGTGATCGCCTTCGAGCGGCGCGACGCCCACGGCGGGCGGCTGGTGGTCGTGAGCAACTTCGCCGGGGTCGAGCGCACCGGCTACCGACTCGCACTCCCCCGCGAGGGCGTGTGGCAGGAGGTGCTCAACTCGGACGCCGCGGAATACGGAGGACACGGATCGGGCAACCTCGGCATGGTGGTCGCCGTGCGCGACGACAGCGGCACCGCGACGGCGGCGATCACGCTCCCCGCGCTGTCGACCCTCTGGCTGCGTTACCAGCCCGAGCCGCACGTCCCCACCGTCAACAACGGCTGAGCTGCGCCGGCCGCGCCCCGCGAGGACGACCTCGCCCGGGGCGCGGACGCCTCAGAACAGCAGCGAGGACAGCCGGTTGCGCGCCGACACGACGCGCGGGTCGGCGGGGCCGATGAGGCCGAACAGCTCCACGAGCCGCTCGCGCACCGGCGCCCGCTGGTCCGACGGGAGCTGAGCGAACAGATCGAGGAGCCGCGCGAACGCGTCGTCCACGTGCCCTCCGGCGAGGTCGAGATCCGCCACGTCGAACTGCGCCTGCACGTCGAGCGGTCCGGCGGCGGCCGCGGCCCGCGCCTCCTGCAGATCGAGGCCCTGCACGCGGTGGAGCAGGCGCACCTGCCCGAGCCCGGCGATGGCGTCTTCATCGCGCGGGTTCTCGGCCAGCGCCTTCTCATATGCGCGGATGGCGGCGGCGTAGTCGCCCGCCTCGATCGCGGCGTACGCCTCGGCGTGGAGCGGGGGCAGCTCGGGCTCGACCGGCTCGGGCGCATCCGCTGCGGCATCGCCCGAGATCGACAGCGTCCCGGACACGCCGTTCTGCGCCGCTACCTGGAGCAGCTGGGCGAACACCTCGCGCACCTGCTGCTCCGGCACGGCACCCGTGAACATCGGCACCGGCTGCCCGGCGATCAGCGCGACCACCATCGGGATCGACTGCGCGCGGAAGCTCTGGGCGAGCTGCGGGTTCGCGTCCACGTCCACCTTCGCCAGCAGCACGCGACCGCCCAACTCGCGGGTGACCTTCTCGATGATCGGGCTCAGCTGCTTGCACGGCCCGCACCACTCGGCCCACAGGTCGACCACGACCGGGACGGTGCGGGAGATCTCCAGGACCTCGCCGAAGGTCTCGTCCGTCGCATCGACGACCACATCGGTGATGCCCTGGCCCTGCGTCGCGGGGCCGCCCCCGGAGGCCGGGGTGGGGCGGTTGCGGAGACTCGAGAGGTCGACGGCGCCACGCAGCGCCGCGGGAGAGATGTCGGTCACTTGATCACCTTCACGGAGAGCAGGTCCTGGGTGGAGGCCAGGAGCTTGATCGGCTCGCTCGAACCCTGCGAGGGGACGGCGAAGAACAACTGACTCAGGTACGTCGTCTCGACACCCGTCGACGACTCGGTCACGCCCGTGAGCGCCTTGGCCTGCTCGTTGTTGCCGAAGCGGATGACGACGTCGGAGTTGACCGGGGTGATGGTCTCGACGTCGAGCACCGAGACGGCGACGATCGCGCCGCTGTCGAGGGTGGTCATGGAGACCGGCTCGGCGGTCGTGGGCGCCGCCTTGAACGCCGTCTTCGATGTCTCGGCGGCATTGGCATCCACGAGCCCCTGCACCACGGTCTGCCGCCCATCACGGATCGACTGGGCGACCGCCAGCGAGAGATCGTCGAACTGGCCGTAGTACTGGCTCTTCTCCACGTTGTCGACCACGTCGGAGAACGCCGTGGCCACCTGGTCGGGCGGCAGCGTCAGGAACGCGGAGTCGGCCGGCACCATGGAAGTGCCGAGCCAGCTCGCCGCGACCTCCGGGAACTGTGCGTCGGCGGCCATCTGGGCCAGGTTGGTCACCTTGTAGTTCGACCACGGGTCGTCCTGCGTCATCGTGAGCAGCACGGGCGGGACGGTGTCGTCGTCGGCGCTCTGCGAGAGCATGAGAACGGTGCGCGGCCAGCGGTCCGTGGCCTCGGGCAGCACGACCCGCACGTCGTCGGTGGGGATGGCGACGGGAGGCGCGTCGTTGGTGACCTTCGCGCGGATGGCGTAGTCGGCGACGCGCTCCTCGAGCGCGGGGCCGACGAGGCGGGTGGCCGCGAGGTCGGCGTCGAGGGTGCTGTCGGCCTCGGCGACCGTGTCGGCCAGGCTCTTCAGGATGCGCTTCGCCTGGGCCTCGGTGACCGCCGGCGGCTTCTGGTTCTCGGGGGCGATGACGGTCGGCGACGGCGAGGGCGTGGCCGAGGCGTCGCCCAGCTGCGGCCAGGAGTCGGCCGAGCACCCGGCGGCCAGGAGCGCGGTGAGCCCCAGGGCGGGCAGGACCAGCATCCAACGGCGGCGCGTCGCTCCGGCGGCGCGCAGGGAGGACTTCCCCTCCGGTTCTGTGCGAGGCGTCGGCTCGTCCTCCACCACCTCGGCGTCCTCGACACCGGGGTCGGACGTCGGCTTCGCGTCGGCCGCATCCAGAGCCGCGCGCTCGCCCGCGGGCAGTGCGGCGACCTCGATCGGCTCCGTCATCGGGAGCGGCCCGGGGCCTTTCCGGCGCGGCCCACGTCCGCGGCGCTGGTGGCGGATCGCGAGGATGTAGAGCACGAGGCCGATCACGAGCACGATCCCACCCGCGACCATCAAGGGTCCGGCGAGCGGGGTGCTGTTGTCGAGGGGCCAGGAGACCACGATGTCGTCCGGAGCGTCTTTCGTGCCGTCGTAGGCGATGAGTACGCTCGTGCCCTCTGGGAGCTGCATGTTGTCGGCCGTGAGCAGGTTCTCCTCGCTGAAGGAGTCCAGCCACAGGTCGGAGCCGACCGGGTCGCGACCTGCGGGCTCCTCGGTCTCGGCGTCGGTGGCCGGCGTCTCTTCGGGTGCCGGCGTCGCTCCCGCCTCGTCGCCGGGCTCCGTCGTCTCCTCCTCAGCAGGAGCCGAGACGTGCTCCACCACGAACTCACCGTCGTCACCGACCGAGACGTGGTTGTAGTCGGAGTCGGCCAGCCAGGCCTGCATGTCGGCGGTTCGGCCGTAGCTGGCGAAGATCTCGCCCTCGCCGCTCACCACGAGCTTCTGCGAGCCCGGGTTGGTCCGCAGCACGTCGCCGTCCATCAGCACGAACGGCGCGGGCTCCTCGATCGAGACGCGCTCCTGCTGGTTCGATGGGCCCATGAAGACGGTCCGCTGAGCGATACCCGCGCCGATCAGCACGGCAGCCAGCACGAAGGCCACCACGGCCCATACGAAACGCACGAATAGTCTCCTCACGCATCGCGAATACCCGCCCGCGACGCCACACTCGACATTTCAGACTAGCGAAGTCACCTGTGTGTTGCCCACGAGCAGTTCCCGTGGGCAACGGACGGCACGTCGTCGCGGCACCGTGCTCCGGGCTCGATAGCCTTGCTGCAGCCGTCTCGAGGAGCACCGATGAAGATCCACAATCCGTTCCGCACCGCCCTCGTGGCGACGCTCGGCGTGGGACTCGGGATCCTGCTGATCAGCAGCGTGCAGACCCTCTCGACCGTGCTGCTCTACATCGGGACGGCGCTCTTCCTGAGCCTGGGCCTCGATCCGCTCGTCTCGTTCCTCGAGCGACGGCGACTCCCCCGGTGGCTCGCCGTGCTCGTCACGATCCTCGCGGTCCTTGCGGTCTTCGTCGGGATCATCCTGATCGTGCTGCCGGTGCTCGTCGACCAGATCTCGCAGTTGATCGCGCAGATCACCACGATCGTCCAGCGCGGCACCGCGATCGACGACCTGAAGGACTGGATCCAGGAGACGTTCCCGAACCTTCTCGTCGACGACGTCTTCAACTACATCGAGGACTGGCTGACCACGAACCTGGCGGAGATCGGGGGGTCGATCGGACAGGGAGTGCTGATCGCCAGCGGCGCCGTGCTGAGCGGCGTGTTCGGGGCCTTCATCGTGCTGATCCTCACGATCTACCTCACGGCGTCGACCCCGTCGCTCAAGCGAGCCGTGTACCAGCTGGTGCCGTCGTCGAAGCGCGACCGGTTCATCGACCTGTCCGAGCAGATCACCGATTCGGTCGGCTACTACGTCATGGGCCAGGTGTCCCAGGGCGTCATCAACGGCGTGCTCAGCGCGATCTACCTGACGATCATCGAGGCGCCGTTCCCCGCCGTCCTCGCGGTCATCGCGTTCTTCTTCTCCCTGATCCCGCTGGTGGGCACACTCACCGGTTCCACGATCATCGTGCTGGTCTGCCTGATCCCCGGGCTCGGCTCCCCCGCCACCGCGCTGGCCGCGGGGATCTACTACCTGATCTACATGCAGATCGAGGCGTACGTCATCTCCCCGCGCATCATGAGCCGCGCGGTCTCCGTCCCCGGCGCGGTCGTCGTCGTCGCCGCCCTCGCCGGCGGCAGCCTGCTGGGTCTGCTCGGGGCGCTCATCGCCATCCCCGTCGCGGCGAGCATCCTGATCATCTACCGCCAGGTGCTGATCCCGCGCATGAACGACCTCTGACGCGTCGTCCGACGCGCCGCGCGGCGGTCAGGAGTCGTCAGACCAGTGCGTCGGCAGTGGGAGCGCCGACGGGTTCACGGCAGCGACCACCTCGGTGAGCACGCGTCGCGTCTGCGTCTCCCCCACCCAGAGGTGCTTGCCGCCCTCCACGGGGATCAGACGCGCGTGCGGGATCGAGGCGAAGCGCTTCTCGGCCTCGGCCGGCCGCAGATAGTCGTCGAACTCCGGAACCAGGACCACGACCTCACGATCGGCTTCCGCCCAGGCGGCGACCTCTTCGTCCGTCGCGCGGTGCAGCGGCGGCGACAGCAGGATGATGCCCTCGATCGCGTGGTCGCGGCCGTACTTGAGCGCCAGCTCCGTGCCGAACGACCAGCCCAGCAGCCACGGGCGCGGCAGCGCGCGAGCGTGCACGAACTCCATGGCCGCGGCGACGTCGAACTGCTCCAGAGCCCCGCCGTCGAACGCACCATCGCTCGTGCCGCGCGGAGACGTGGTGCCACGGGTGTTGAAGCGCAGGACCGCGAGATCGGCGAGGGCGGGCAGACGAGCCGCCGCCTTCCGCAGGATGTGCGAATCCATGAATCCGCCGGCCGTGGGAAGCGGATGCAGCGTGACGAGCGTCGCGACCGGCTCGCTCTCCGCGGGCAGGGCGAGCTCCCCGACCAGGGTCAGGCCGTCCGCCGTCGTCAGCTCGATGTCCTCGCGGCGCGCCGGCAACTGCAGCGGTCCCCGGATCTCGATGGTCATGCGATCCTCCAACAGTGGTTGTGCCAGTGCCGGCGGTCGGCGAGGGCGGCAGCCTCCCCCAGAACCCCGTCCGCCCGCCAGGCGACGACGTGCGCGGTACCGGGCTCGATCACCCGTCCGCACCCCGGGCAGACGTACTCCTTCAGCGCCTGCACCGCGGAGACGGGCTGAACGGTCCACTCGACACCGCGACGGATCTCCGTGCGCTTCCACCCCGCCAGCAGGCGATCGAGCGACGCGTCGGGGTCAGGGCGCGCCGGAGGGCGTCGACGTGAGCGGGGCATGCTGCCTGCTCACCACCAGTGGTTGGTGGTCCAGAAGTTGTACGCGCCCGCCCAGCTGCCGTAGCGACCCGTGGCGTAGCCGGTGGCCCAGCGCAGGTTGTCGACCGGGTTGTAGCCGTTTCCGGGCACCTTGCTGCACGGCAGCGCCTGCACGAGACCGCAGGCACCGGACGACTTGTTCGTCGCGTTGGGGTTCCAGCCGCTCTCGCGCGACACGATGTAGTCGACGTACTGCCAGTCGCTCTGAGCGATGCCCGCCGCAGCCATCCACTCGGCCGGCGCACCGCCACCGCTGTACGGCGGGAGCGATCCACCGCCGGAGGGCTTGCCCTTCGATCCGCTCGTCGCGGTCGGGGCGGGCGGCGGGGGCGGCGGCTTCGGCTTGACGTAGATCTCGAACGTGCCACGGGCGAGCGGAGTGATCTCGGCGCCCTTCACCGTCACCGTCAGGTCCTGCGTGTCGGCGAGGGCAGCGGCGTAGACCGACTCCGGCGACTCCTGCGGGGCGGGCTCTGCGAGAGCGACGCCGGTCGGTGCGACCATCGCGGCGGCCAATCCGACGACAGCCAGCCCGCTGAAGGCACCGGCGACGCCACGACGTCGCGTCCACCGGCGGGCTCCTCGGGACACCGACGTCGCGGTCGCGGCAGGCACCGGCGACGCAGCGGTTCGATCGAGGTTCATGTCGTTTCGGGAGTACACGATGGGAGACAGTTTACGCACAGGAGCCTGGACAGGCCATCCACGACTCAGCGGACCGCCAGGATCACGTCGATCGTCGCGTCCAGGAGCGCGTCCACCTGCTCCTCCCGGTACCCCCCGCGCTGCATGCGGAACGCCGCGGATCGGAGCTGCTCCGCGGTCAGGGGGTCGCCGTCGCGCAGGTAGCGGACGATGCGCGACATCACATGATCGACCTCGTCGACGCGGTAGCCGAAGGTGAGGATGCCGGTCCGGCCGAAACGGTGGCGCGCCGGCCGCGCGAGGTGATCGAGGATGACCTGCGCGTCCGCCCTCGCCTGCTCGACCCAGGCACCCGCACCCAGCGATCGCACGGCGCGCTCCCGCTCGCGTGCAGCGAAGGCGTCCTCCACCCGTCCGAGTGCGGCGTCCACGTCAGCGACGACGTAACCCTCCTTGACGAGGGGGAACGAGGCCGTGCGGACGGCGTCCGCCGTGAGCTCGTCGCTCCCGGTCTCGAACGCGCGGCGCGCCGACGCGAGGAACGTGTCGACGGCTGCACGGTGATATCCGCGCGTGCGCCCCGTCGTCACCGCGAACGCAGGGGGCGCCGAAGGCCGGGTCTTCTCGTCGGTCCGGTTGTCGGTCATCACAGCACCACCCAGGGAGAGAGGAGGAAGTAGAGGCACAACGCGGGGATCGTCGAGGGCAGGATGCTGTCGAGTCGATCCAGCAGACCGCCGTGACCGGGCAGCCAGGAGCTCATGTCCTTGATGCCGAGATCGCGTTTGAGCATGGACTCGCCGAGGTCACCCAGCGTCGCGGACAGCAGGATCGCTGCTCCGAAGATCAGTCCGCCCCACCAGGGCAGATCGAGCAGAAGGATCGCGAGGAGCACACCGGCGACGAGCGACGCCACGACAGCACCGCCGAAGCCCTCCCAGGTCTTCTTGGGACTGATCCGCGGTGCCATCGGATGGCGTCCGAACGCGAGACCGGCCGCATAGGCACCGGTATCAGCGGCGACGGCGATGGCGATGAAGCTCAGGACCCACCACTGCCCGCCCTCCTGCTCGAGCAGGATCAGCGCCACTCCCGCCAGGAACGGGACGTACACCTGCACGAAACCGCCGATGACCGCATCGGTGAGCACGTCGCCGTAGGTGCGCCCGTCCTTGGCGATCATCTGGGCCACCAGGCGCCAGACGATGACGAACGCCACCGACACGAACAGCATGACCCACGACAGCCACGGCGCCGCGAAGTAGGCGCCGAGGACGAGGAACGTCGCAGCGATCAGCTGCGGCACGACGTCCACACGGCGTCCTGCCGCCCGCAGCGCGCGGGACAGCTCGTACACACCGAGCAGCGCGGCGGCGAGGGCGAACGGCACGAACAGCGCCTTGATGAAGAGAAGCGAGGCGAGCAGGGCACCGCCGAACGCGAGCCCGATCAGGATCGCCAGCATGAGGTCGCGCCCCGTCCGCTGCTTGATCCGCTCGTTGGCCTGATCGAACTGATCCCGCGCGTGCGACACGTGCGTCCCGAACTCGTCGCGGGCGGCGCGCCACTGTTCGCGGATCGCGTTGTGGTCGGCCGTGTCGAGGCGTCGCGCCGGACCGGCCGGCGTCTCGGGCTCGGGAAGCGGCGGGCGGGGCGGCACCGCGGCGACGTCGAACCCCGGGAACGCTGCATCGGCGAGCGGGGCGCCGGCCTCGGACACGCCATCGTCACGCGCATCGCGGCGCGTGAGCGGCTTGCCCTCCTCGGCGTCTCGCGTTTCGTCGGTCATGCGGGCTTACACCTCGAGGAGTTCGGCCTCTTTGCGCTTGAGCGCGTCGTCGATCAGATCGACGTGCTGACGCGTCAGCGCGTCCAGCTCCTTCTCGCCACGGGCGATCTCGTCTTCACCGAGCTCGCTCTTCAGCGCATCGAGCTCGTCCTTCGCCTTGCGACGGATGCCGCGCACGTGCACCTTCGCGTCCTCGGCCTTGGACTTCACGAGCTTGACGTATTCCTTGCGACGCTCAGCCGTGAGCTCCGGCATCGTGACGCGCACGAGGTTGCCGTCGTTGGTGGGGTTCGCACCGAGGTTCGGCATCTCGCGGATGGCCTGCTCGATCGCCTTCAGCGCCGACTTGTCGTACGGGGTGATGATGAGCGTGCGCGCCTCCTGGTTCGCCAGGGAGGCCAGCTGCGCGAGCGGCGTCGGGGTGCCGTAGTAGTCCACGAGCACCTTCTGGAAGAGCTGGGGGTTGGCGCGGCCCGTGCGCACCGTGGAGAAGTCCTCCTTGGCAGCCTCGACGGCGCGAGACATGCGGGTAGTGGTTTCAGCGAGGACATCCGCGATCACGGTGACTCCTATCGTCGGGGTGTTCAGAAATTCTATCGGTCGGGCGTGCTCGAACCGCGCAGGCCGTCAGGCGGTGACGAGCGTGCCGATCGTCTCGCCCAGAAGCGCGCGGGTGACGTTCCCGGCCGGCTCCATCCCGAAGACGCGCATGTCCATGTTGTTGTCCATGCACAGGCTGAAGGCGGTGGAGTCGACGACCTTGAGGCCCTGCTGCAGCGCGTCGCGGTACGTCACGCGTTCGATGCGCTGGGCGTCGGCGTGCTTGTTCGGGTCGGCGGTGTAGATGGCATCGACGCCGTTCTTGGCGACGAGCACCTCCTGCGCACCGATCTCCAGGGCGCGCTGCGCCGCGACGGTGTCGGTCGAGAAGTACGGCAGTCCGGCACCCGCGCCGAAGATCACGACGCGCCCCTTCTCCATGTGTCGCTCCGCCCGCCGCGGGATGTACGGCTCGGCGACCTGCGTCATCGCGATCGCCGACTGGACGCGGGTCGCCGCCCCCGCCTGCTCGAGGAAGTCCTGCAGCGCGAGAGCGTTCATCACGGTGCCGAGCATGCCCATGTAGTCCGCGCGGCCGCGGTCCATGCCGCGCTGACTCAGTTCGGCGCCGCGGAAGAAGTTGCCACCGCCGACGACCACGGCGACCTCGACCCGATCCACCGCCGCCGCGATCTCCCGCGCCATCTGGCTGACGACGTCCGGGTTCACCCCCAACTGCCCCGCTCCGAAGGCCTCTCCGGAGAGCTTGAGCAGGACGCGGCGGCGTCCGGTGCGTTCAGTCATGGGTGGTGTCCTCTCGTCCCGATTCAAGATAGTGCCTCGTGGGCATGAAGAAGGGGTTCGGATCATGCGATCCGAACCCCTTCGACGGTGTTACGCGCCGACCTTGAAGCGCGCGAAGTCCGTCACGGTGATACCGGCGTCCTTCGCCACCTGGGCGACGGAGAGCTTGTTGTCCTTCGCGTAGTCCTGCTCGAGCAGGGCGACCTGCTTGATGAACGCGGCGACACGGCCCTCGACGATCTTCGGCAGGGCGGCCTCGGGCTTGCCCTCGTTGCGGGAGATCTCGGTGACGATCTCACGCTCCTTCTCGACCGCGTCCGCCGGCACGTCCTCGCGGGACAGGTACGACGGGTTCGCGAACGAGATGTGCTGAGCGATGCTGCGCGCGGTCTCGGCGTCGTCACCCGAGTAGGCGACGACGACGCCGATCTGCGGCGGCAGGTCCTTGCTGGTGCGGTGCAGGTAGACCTCGACCTTGTCGCCGGAGATCGTGCGCACGCGACGCAGCTCGACCTTCTCGCCGATGATCGCCGCCTCCTCCGAGATGAGCTGCTCGACGCTCTTGTCGCCGGCCTGGGCGGCCAGCGCGGCCTCGACCGAGTCCGCCTTGACCGCGGCCGCGGCGTCGGCGACCTTGTCGGCCAGCGCGATGAATCGGTCGTTCTTCGCGACGAAGTCGGTCTCGCAGGCGAGCTCGATCAGGGTCACGGCGCCGTCCTGCTCGCGAGCGACGACGAGGCCCTCGCTCGTGGAACGGTCAGCGCGCTTGGCGTTGCCCTTCGCACCCTTGAGACGCAGGATCTCGGTGGCCTTCTCGACGTCGCCGTCGGCCTCCTCGAGCGCCTTCTTGGTGTCGACCATTCCGGTGCCGAGCTGCTCGCGCAGCGCCTTGAGGTCCGCGATGGTGAAGTTGGCCATGTGTGGTGGCTCCTTGCTTCGTGATGTGGGTGTGAACGAGGGATTACTTGTTGTCTGCGGCCTCGGCGGCGGCGACCTCAGCGGTCTCCTCACCGGAAGCGGCGGCGATCGCCTCGTCGTGCGCCTCGGCACCGGCCTTGTCGGCGGCGGTCTCGTCGGCAGCGGGCGTCTCGACGACAGCGGCCTCATCGGCGGCGGTGACCACCTCAGCGGCGTCGGCCGACTCCTCGACCGGAGCCTCGAGCAGCTCCTTCTCCCACTCGGCGAGCGGCTCGGCGTCACCCGACTCGGGGTTGTGCTTCTGCTGCAGGCCCTCGGCCGCGGCGTCAGCGATGATGCGGGTCAGCAGCGAGACGGAGCGGATCGCGTCGTCGTTGCCGGGGATCGGGTACTGGAAGTCGTCCGGGTCCGCGTTGGTGTCGAGGATGCCGATCACCGGGATGCCGAGCTTCTTGGCCTCGTCGATCGCGAGGTGCTCGCGCTTGGCGTCGACGACCCACAGGGCCGACGGCGTCTTGGTGAGGTTGCGGATGCCGCCGAGCGACTTGTGCAGCTTGTCGAGCTCGCGCTTCTTGAGCAGCAGCTCCTTCTTGGTGAAGCCCGAAGCGGCCGGGTTCTCGTAGTCGAGCTCCTCGAGCTCCTTCATGCGGGCGAGACGCTTCGCGATCGTGGAGAAGTTGGTGAGGAGTCCACCCAGCCAGCGCTGGTTCACGAACGGCTGGCCGACGCGCGTGGCCTGCTCCGCGAGGATCTCCTGCGCCTGCTTCTTGGTGCCGACGAAGAGGATGGTGCCGCCGTGCGCGACGGTCTCCTTGACGAAGTCGTACGCCTTGTCGATGTAGCCGAGCGACTGCTGGAGGTCAATGATGTGGATGCCGCTGCGCTCCGTGAGGATGAAGCGCTTCACCTTCGGGTTCCACCGACGGGTCTGGTGTCCGAAGTGCACGCCGCTGTCGAGCAGCTGGCGGATGGTGACCACAGCCATGGTCGTCTCCTGGTTCTGGCGCTCGAAGGCGCCGTTGAGGTTGTTCACGCCGACCGGATGATCGGACGCCCTGGTGCCCGGCTCACGCCCACCTGCGGGAAGCAGGACCTGCGGGAGTGGATGCCACGAGAGAATCGCTGTGGGCACGCGTAGTCACCCCGAGATCGAGGTGCTCGTCCAGCATACAGGATCACGGTGCGGCGCTCGCACTGCACAGCCTGGAGCTCGCGCGACTTGTTCCCGGCCGCCGAACCAGCGACTCGCCCGCCCGCCATGCGTCCGCCGCCCCCCTCAGACTCGCCGCATGACCTCAGAACACCGATCGGTCGTCCTCGCTCTCGGGCTGGTCGCAGCCGTGCTCTCGGGCACCCTGAGCGGCGCGGCGGCCACGACCGCTCCCGTCGCGGGCTCGGGCCCGGAGCTGACGAACGTCGCGGCGGTTGATCGCGCGCCGACCGGTCTCTCCCTCGGGGTGTCGCGCGTACGGATGGCGGGTTCGAGCACCGGGAGGCCGCGCGACCGCACGCGCGAACCCGTCGGCGACTGGCACTGGCCCGTGGAGGGCGCGCGCTCCGTCGTGGTCCGCTTCCGTGCTCCGACGCAGCCGTACGGCCCGGGTCATCGCGGTGTGGACATCGCTGCGCCCGTCGGCGCCGCGGTCACGGCTCCGGCGGACGGTGTCGTGGCCTTCCGGGGTGTCGTCGTCGATCGGCCTCTTCTGACCATCACTCACGCCGGCGGTCTGGTCACGACGTTCGAGCCGGTGGACTCTTCGCTCTCGCCGGGCGAACGCGTGACACGTGGACAGCAGGTCGGCACGGTCGCGCGGGGCGGACACGCGGCTGATGGCACCGTCCATCTCGGCGTGCGGCTGCAAGGCCTGTACGTCGATCCACTGACGCTGTTCGGAGAGGTGCGACGCGCGATGCTCCTCCCCTGCTGTCGCGAGTGATCCGGCGAGTCCGACGACCGGCAGCCTCCTCGCGGGCCCGTCGCACCCCGGGGTGCTGCAACAGGGGTGCGGGACGTGAGCGGCTCGGGCGCCGTCAGGCGCGGGGATGAGCGAGACGATAGGTCGCCGTGAGGCGCTCCGCGGAGACATGCGTGTAGATCTGGGTCGTGCCCAGGCTGGCGTGGCCGAGGATCTCCTGCACGGCACGCAGATCCGCGCCTCCGTCGAGGAGGTGGGTCGCCGCGCTGTGTCGCAGCGCATGCGGGCCGATCGTGTCCGCCCCCACGACCGGCGCCAGCGCTCGGGCCACCAGGGCGTACACGGCTCGCGGTCCCATGCGTCCCCCCCGCGCTCCGAGGAAGACTGCCGTTCCGGGGGACATGGCGCGGGCGAGCAGCGTGGGCCTGGCACGGGTGAGGTACGCACCTGTGGCCACGACGGCCGGAGCCCCGAAGGGCACGACCCGCTCCTTCGCGCCCTTGCCGAGGACACGGACGGTCCCGCGCTCGAGGTCGACATCGTCGACGTCGAGGCCGCACAACTCGGAGACGCGGATGCCTGCCCCATACAGGAGCTCCAGGATCGCGTGATCTCGCAGCGCCACCGGGTCTCCGTCGCTCGCGGCCGCGCGGTGCGCGTCGAGCAACTGGGTCATCGCATCCTTCGACGCCACGGTCGGCAGCGTCTTCGCTCGTTTGGGGGCCACGAGGCGGATGCTCGGGTCGGTCGCGATCAGCTCGCGTTCGCGCGCCCAGGCGAAGAAGGATCGTGCGGCGGCCGCGCGACGTGCCAGGGTGGAGCGGGCGTCGCCACGCTGGGTCGCGTGCCAGAGCCATTCCCGAAGATCTTCCAAGTCCACGCTCGCCACCGGCCCGATGCCCACCGTGGACCCGAGGTCTCGCAGGTCTGCACGGTAGGCGCGCACGGTCGCGGGCGAGAGCCGGCGCACCTTCTCCAGGTGGTCGGTGAACGCCTCCACCGCGACTGCGTAATCCACGTCTCCAGCTTGCCCGGATCGTCGGCGAGTTCGTCGCGCCCCGCCGCACCGCGACGTTCGGCGGTACTCGGGCAACTCAGCGGCGGCGCCACCCCCGCTCGTCTCGGCGCACGGTGCCCTCCAGATCGAGAAGCCCGAGGATCGCGCGCGCCCGCCCTGCCTCGACCCCCGCTCGTTCCGCGATGTCGGCGATCGTCAGGGAGACCGCCGTGCTCATCGCTGCCTCGACACGACTCCGATCGGGGCCGAGGGAGGAGACGCCAGGAGGCGCCCCCACCGACTCCCCCATGAGCTCTCTGACCTCCGCGGCCGACGTCACGCAGGTCGCATCGTACTCCCGCAGGAGCCGATGGCACCCGGCCGATGATGCGGACGTCACGGGTCCCGGCACCGCGCCGAGGGGCCGTCCGAGAGTCGCGGCATGGCCCGCGGTGTTCAGGGAGCCGCTTCGCCACCCCGCCTCGACGACGACCGTCGCATGCCCCAGCGCCGCGATGAGTCTGTTTCGAGCGAGGAACCGCCACTTGGTGGGAGCGGCCCCGCACGGGGGCTCGCTCACCACGGCACCGCGCTCCGCGATGCGCGTCAACAGGTCGTGATGACCGGCGGGGTAAAGACGGTCCACGCCGCCGGCGAGCACCGCGACCGTCTCCCCTCCCACCCCGAGAGCAGCGCGGTGTGCCGCTCCGTCGATGCCATACGCACCACCCGACACGATCACCGCGCCGGTCGTCGCCAGGTCTCCCGCCAGCTCCGACGCCACGCGGTCGCCGTACCCGGTCGCAGCCCGCGCGCCGACGACGGCGACCAGGGGCTGCGCAACCAGGAGCTCGCAGCGCCCGCGCACCCAGAGAGCCGCGGGTGCCTGTGTGCCGAGATCGGACAGACGGACCGGCCAGCAGGCGTCACCGGGCACGACGAGGTGAGCCCCGACCGATTCCGCCGCGCGGAACGCACGACACACCGCTGCTGGTGACGCGCGGGGTGCCCAGCGCCTCCGTGCCTCAGCGAGCGCGCGTACAGCTCCGGCACGGCGCACTTCGGGTTTCGTGCGCGCACTCGCGTCGAAGGCGTAGCGGAGCCCACCCACCGCTCCGAACTCCTGCGTCAAGACTCCGGCGACGGCATCTCCGGGTTCGGCGATGACGCTCCAGGCCGCGCGGGCGACGACGTCCGCAAGTCCTTCGGATTGGCCTCCTCGAATCCGACGGGCGACCGCGCACGTGCTCTCGTCGGCGAGCAGAGCGTCGATCATGCCGCCACCCCTCGACGTAGGTGCAAGGCGCGACCGATCTCCTCTTCGCCGGGCCGCTCCCGGCCGGCGAGGTCCGCCATCATCCACGCAACCCTGAGCACACGGTCGTAACCGCGGAGCGTGAGCGCACCGCGCTCGAGGGCACGATCGAGGATCATCCGCTCGGTCTTCTCCACATGGAACGGGGCCCGTCGGAGGACGGGACCCGGCACCTCGGCGTTCTTCTGCCAGGGTGTCCCACGCCAGCGATGCGCCGCGCGCTCCCGTGCTGCCTGCACGCGCTCACGCGCGAATGCCGTCGTCACCCGGGCACGCGCGTCGGAGATGGCTTTCGACGCGGCAACACGGGTGAGCCCGAGATCGATGTCGACTCGGTCACGCAAAGGGCCGGATATCCGAGCGGCATACCGTCGGACGGCGCTCGGCGGACAGGTGCATTCCGCGTTCCGCACACCGAAGTTGCCGCAGGGACACGGGTTCGTGGCGAGCTTTTGAACGTACTTTGCCGCGTGTCTAGTGTCCTGGCGTTGCCCCGAAGGTTTGGCTGGGGGCATGGACGATCCCCCGCTCACCGCGAGCACTAGACGCTGGCGACAGTTCAAGCAGGTCCGCACCGAGGGCGGCACAGACTCAGATGCTGAGGACATGATTGCGCGTCTATTGCAACGTGCCCTACCTCACATCCCAGTGGGTACGCCTTACCTGGTGAGCCCGGATTTCGAGTACGACGCGGAACTGAACGACTTCTTCCACTCCGCAAATATGCTTGGCTCGAGGATGTCGACACGGGTTGGCTACGCAAGCAACCTGGCGGCATTCTTGAACTTCCTTCATGTGAACCGCGGCGGAAAGAACTGGCGTGATGCGACGCCGGAGGATCACGAAGCCTATTTCGGGTGGCGACGGGAGGATCCGGACGGACCACGTGTTGGAGCATCTACGTGGGACCGAGAGGTCGCCGCGGTCAATCGCTACTACGCCTGGCAGGTTGCCCGAGGCTCGATACTGGAAAACCCGATTCCGCAACGTCAGCGTCGAGCGTTCCGCCAACGCGCCGGGCACCTCCTAGATGGGGGAACAGCCCCTGCGACGCGGTCTCATGGCGCGCGCCGCGACAGGCTGGATTGGCTCCCGTCTTCGTCGTATCGCCGCTGGCGGGACATTGGCCTCCGCGGTTACAGACCTGATGGTCAACGAGATCAGGAGTTCCGAGGCCGCTGGGCCACGCGTAACGCCACCTTCGCTGACATGTTGGTCCGCACTGGGTTGCGGCTGGCGGAACAAGCGAGCCTGTTTACGTTTGAGTTGCCCGCCGTAGCGCGGGCGAGCGGTTACCACCGGTATTTTTTACCGGCGTCTGTGGCCAAAGGCGGATCCTCGCGGTGGATCTACATTCCATCGAGTGTTTTGCGTTCGCTCCACGAGTACGTCGAGACGGATCGAAGCGAGGCTCTCGAGCGCTTTCGAGACTCTGGTGGACATCGCATACCGCCGGACAGTTTCATCCTGGACGCCGACAGACGGCACGCGCGAGCGGTCGGATCAGGGCATCGCATTGGTACAAACCTGCTGACCCCAGAGGAACGCCGACGCACATTTGTCGATCGCGGCGACGCGCTAGAACCAGCCTTGCTGTGGCTTTCGGAATCCGGAGACCCGATGTCGGTTTCGAGTTGGAAACACATCTTCAGCCAGGCCAACGCCCGTTGCGCGAGGAACCGGGTCGCTCTGCATGCGAGCGCGCATACGCTCCGCCACTCCTTCGCGGTCATCACTCTGGAACACCTCCAGCGGGGGCACATAGCGGCGCTTCGGTCCTTGAACTTGGACCAACGTGGAGAGTACGTGCGCGTATTCGGAGACCCCTTAGATTGGGTGCGCCGCAGACTTGGCCACCGGAGCATCGAGACCACTCAGATCTACTTGCACACTCTCGCAGACCTCGAGATGACGACGCGGATGAAGCTCATCCCAGATGAATGGGAAGACTCGAGCAATCCAGTTCTTATTGCTCAGGAAAACGCATGAACGGCCCGACGAGTCGCCGCGGATCGACTGGCGTGGGTCGTCCAGCCTCACTGCCGTCTAGCCACTACAGCCGCGAGGATCCCCGCTCCGCCACGGAGTCACCGATCGTCCGCTTCGTTGGCGAGGACGGACGACGGTGGGAGTTCGACATCGGCGCCCTGCCATTGCCGGGATGGCATCCTGCTTTGGCGGAGAGTTGGGCCCAACGAGTGGGGCCAGCGGGAGGTCTCCGTACTCTTTCTTCAGCCATGGGAGGTTGGACGATACTGTCGCGATTCGTGCATTTCCTGAGCTGCTCCGTCGACCCGCCCTTGACTCCCAAGCGGCTACGTCCGAGGCACTTCGACGGGTTCCGTGAAAGCCTTGAGGCGACATCAAATCGTCAGACCGTGACGAAGCACCTTCATGCCGTCGGAACGCTGCTCGATCTGCCCCCTTTCGCCGTGGATATAGGAGAAGACCTTCGCGAGAAATTCCGGCCGCGAACGCGCAACACGCGCTCGTTCGCTCCGGGATACTCGGACCGCGAACTACGGTCGATTATCGCCGCCGCTCGTCAGGACGTCGCATCTTTGCGCGATCGGTTGGATCGACGTGTCTCCGACGACGACGCTCCAGCCATTGCGCAAGCCTTGGCGACAGGCAGCATATCGGCCGACGGGGTTCCCTTCCTCGATCGGATGGCTCACCGTCGACGGTTGGGCGAACAGGTCTTCGTCACCAGGCGAGACTTGATCCCTCTGCTGACGTTGTTCGTGAGTACGACAGGATGGAACGTCGAGACGATCAAAGAACTGACCACCAGTCACCGCGTCATCGAAGACGTCGCAGTAGAGGTCAGCTTGCTCAAGCGCCGACGAGGCCCCGGCAGATGGCACAACTCGGCCACCTGGGAAATCGGAAAGCCAGGCCAGGAACTCCGCACACCTGGCGGGCTGTACCTCCTTATGCTCCGCCTTATGGAGCCAGCTAGATCGCTCGTGGCTGACAGCCCCTACTGGGCCGTATGGCTTGGGGCCGGTCGCTCTGGACCTGATCGTGTCGGCAACCCTTTCGGGGCCGCCCTGAACACGGAGGTGAGCAATCGGGACTGGGTCAGGAAACACGGCCTACACGCAGACAAGAGTTCGGACCAAATCCGCAACGACGAGCCGCGTGGCACCGGAGACTCTCCTCATTTTCCAGGGCATGACCTGCCCCTGAGCTTTCCGAGGCTCAAGAAGAGCGTCGACGTTCGTCGCACGCGTGCAGTAGGTGGGCATCTGCCGTCTGCTACGCGCTCGAACACAGTTCCTGTGCTGTTTCGCAACTATCTATCAGGCGACCCGTCGACCATTGACTGGGCCCGCGGTGTCATGGCCGATGCCGTCGCAGACGCAGAACGGTCAGCCTGGTCTGCCCACCTGAAGGCTCTTCAGGCGAGCGGACGTCAACGCCTCGACGTGCGCCCAACTTCGATGCCTGTCGCCGCGGTTTCGTCGAGCGCCGGCTCTTCCGTACTAGACGAGGGGCCGTGGTCGGCGTGTCGAGATCATGCCCACCATCCCTTGACCGGACGCCGCTGCTCTCAATCCTTCCTTGACTGCTTCAGCTGCGCGAACAGCGTGATTACGGGCGACCACCTCCCGAACTTGCTCTCACTCCTTGAAGGACTCGAATCTCGTCGCGCACACATGACGAGCGATGCTTGGTGGCGACGCTACGGTCCAAGCTGGACGGCGATCCGTCACGATGTCCTTCCCCGATTCACCGAGGGCGAGGTTCAAGAAGCGACAGACCACAAGCAAGGCGATCGCCTCCTAGATCTCGTTGATCCACGATGGGAGCATTCGTGATGTCCAACGCCCACGCACTACCTTCAGAGGTGGCCGACGACCCGTACGTTCTCCACGGGCGCCCACTGATTCAGGGTGCGGCACTCGCGCAGACTGCAAGGTTCAGTGACGACGTCTGGCCCGTAGGTGTCGCCGTATTGCAACGAAGCGGACGCTCTCAAAGCCTGCACTTCGGAACTATCCCTGCGGAGCACCGACTTGAGATCAAGCTGGTCTGCTACGCAGCCCTCTCTGGTGAGATCCCGACCCACGAGGATCGGCCGGGCATCCAGACGATTCTGTCAATGCAGAATCGCATCCGTCACCTCAGCGACTGGCTCAGCACGTTCCGCCCCGGGATGATGATTTCCGACCTGCGGCCCCACGACCTCGACGACTATCAGACTTACCTCATCGCAAACGTTCGGTCACCGTGGCAGCGGCACGCGTTGCGCACTGCCGTGGCCTATCTCTGGCGTTACCGATCCACGCTCGGAGCCAGGGCGCTGGGATTCGATCCGCGCCTCACCGCGTTCTGGTCGATCGAGCCCTATCCCGGAAAGCGCACCGAGAACGCCACTTCGCGGATCCCCGAAGCCGTCCACGCGCCGTTGTTGGTTTGGGCAACTCGCTTCGTCGACGACTTCTCGCAGGACATCATCGACGCCACCGCTCTCTGGCACGCCCGGAAAGCGAGGTCGAGAGTGGGCGAGGACCCGCATCGACGTCAGAAAGTTGCTTGGGGACAGGCTCCGAGCCTCGTTCGCGCCTACCTTGCAGCAGCAGAAGCCGCTCGACGTCCACTTCCCGGAAGCGCAGGCCGACCCAACATGTCCGCGATCGCGCGCGCCGCCGGTTGCAACCCCCTCGCGTTGAGCCCCTTCGCAACCAAAATCGCTGAACTCGCCGCAACCCTAGGTGTTTCCGAATATGCGGACTTGGACCAACGGATCAATGGTCGACTAGACGGCCGGCCATGGATCCTGGGGTTTCGAACCAACCCGCACGAGGTCGACTCGCTATCAAGGATGTCCAGCCTGCTGCAGACGGCTTGCTACATCGTGATTGCTTTCCTGTCCGGGATGCGTGACAGCGAGATCAAGCACTTGCAAACCGATGCCGCTGAGTGCGTCACCGACTCGCAGGGCACTCCGATGCGCTGGTTCGCCCACAGCCTCGCATTCAAGGGCGAGGAAGAGGTCGCGGGAGTGCCCGCGATGTGGACTATCGGAGAACCCGCCGCTCGTGCGATTAGGGTTCTCGGGCGTTTAACTGAAGCATCTGGGTCGCCGGGCCCATGGCTGTTCATCCCACTTGGGACAGGGCCGGGTCGAGGATCCGGCGCACGCAACTCCAACGAAGTTCTAACAGTCGCCGGGACGAACCTCGCCCTGAATCGCTTTCGAGACTGGGTGAACGGTTACTGCCGAGTGCACAACCGCGAGGACGGCATTCCCAACCACAACGACGAACCGTGGCGTCTCACCACACGTCAGTTTCGGCGGACCCTCGCCTGGTACATCGCGCGCCGTCCTGGAGGCGCAATCGCCGGCGCAATCGCCTACCGGCACCACAGCATCCAAATGTTCGAGGGGTACGCGGGCACGAGCGACTCTGGCTTTCGGGCGGAAGTCGAAGCCGAACAGGCACTCGCACGCGGCGAGCACCTCTTGGCGATGATCGAGCGAACTGATCATCTCCAACTCGCCGGACCGGCAGCCGACGAAGCTCACGCAAGGCTGTCAGAGTTCAGCTCGAACGGTGTATACGCAGGCACTGTGCAAACGGATCCCCGCCGTTTTCTCCGACTTCTAAAGTCGAGAGGACCACAGGTCTACCCGGGCCATTACGTGACATGCATCTTCGATGCATCGAAAGCACAATGTCAGATGACACCGGACGGCCCGGACCTGGAGACGTGCCAGCCACTCACCTGTCAAAACGTGGCGTTGACCGAAGACAACCTCTCCGCCTGGCGATTGGAGATCCTCCAAATCGACGCCGACCTCATGCAGCGTCCTGCTTTGCCTCCACTACTCATCGACCGCCTACGGCAACGACGAGCACGTATCCTCAGCCGCCTGAACGGAGATCCCGATGACTCGACGAGTTAACCTTCCAACGATTGAACAGGTCCAAACGGCCATTCAGGAACTCTCAGGACACGAGTCCGATTCGCCCCTCACGGTTCGCCGACTCGCGCAACATGTCGGCCTGGCCAACAGCACCTTTTGGCGCCACTTCCCTGAGATAGCTCAGTCCGTCGCAGACAAGCGCCGTCAGCGCACGCGAACAGGAACTGCGCCCCGCCCCGCCGATCAAGAAAGACGCAATGAAACTGAGGCCCGCCTTCGTGAACGCGTCTCAGAGCTGGCCTCCCTGGTCGACGCGTCAGCCGCGCAAGTGCAGCGGCTCACGCTTGAGAATCGCGTACTTCGCGAGCGTCTCCAAACCGAGAGCTCAATCGTTCACATAAGGGAGAGATGAGATAACGGCGAACGTCCGCCCACGCGAGCGCAATGTTGGTCGCCTCCGCGTCGCAGTCATGGCAAATCGCCTTGAGAGGACCATCGTCGCGGCAACGTCGTCCCACACTCGCTGGAATCCTGAGACTTATAGGGATGTATAGCGTTTCCGTATACATCCCTATAAACCCCTAGATCTGGCTATGTCTGACCAGAATCTGTGTCGACCTGATCTCATGCGGCAGCCGTCCAACCTCGAGACCGTCCGAGGCGAGCACGCATCGCGGAACTCGGACTCACTTCCCGGGCCAAAGTTCGCCGATCGACCATCCGAGTATTGCCACTGCCCCCGCTGACTTCGAACCTCGGCGATCGCCCGGCGCTCGGCTGCGATCAATCGTGGCGGCTGAGGTCGATGAACAGCCTGAGTCGCGGTGACGAAGTCGGAGATGTTCTTGACTCATGCTGCAGCAACCGTTGCGGGACACATTCAACGGGCCTTTTCGGCCGCGTGCTCAGCGCACAACGTCCACGTCCATAGGTGAATCGCGTACTGGCGAGCGGGTGCCCCGCACTCCTCACAAGTCACGATGCTCTCCCACTCCGCGGCTCGAATCGTCTCGTTGAACTCCTCGTCGTACTCTTCTGGGTCCTCAGAGGCGGCCGCGAAAAAGCTGAGGGAGCCGAATTTCGACTTCACCTGGAAGACGGAGTACGCGGGGGCAATAGCCGCGAGGCGGGAGTCGAGCGCGGCAATCAGCGGATACCACCCAGGGTTCACATCGATGATCGCGGGCCAGTCCGCTGCGAAGCGGTCGACGACGCTCTCAAGGCTCGGCGGGAAGTTCGCGGTCATTGTTGCTCCAGACGTGCGAGTTGTCGGCGTCGCGAGTGGACCCGAAACTCGCGTCCGACACGTAGGCTCCGCATCACCCCTTTGTCAAAGCTAATCATCCCTCGCCGTCGCCATTCGATCGCAGCGAGCCCACGGAATCCTGCGACAACGCGTCGCCTCTGCATGAACTCCAGCCCAGCGGGCAGAGGGCCCGGTAGCCCGTCCGTATCGGGCAGCAGATGCACGAACAACTCAGCAAACGTAGGTCCGGCAGCAGTGCGTCGGCGGGTTTGCGCCACGAAGATCGCAGCAGCGAGTGCCCACTCCTCGGCGCTCTCAGCCCCAGTGAATTCCTCAAAGATGTACACCCACTCGACGGGCGGAGGGGCCTCAATGTCTTTCCACCAGACCGGGTACGACGTATGCATGCTCAGGCCACCACCTCTGCGGTCGTATGCACGGGCCTCTCCCGCGGCACGACCGCCTGTCATCGGGATGGGCAGCACACGTGCAAGGAACAGCGGAGCAATCCGACGGAGACATGATTGTTTCGTATGGCCTCCGAAATTATGCCATACAGAATAGGCCGTACGGGAGTGCGCCACTCAGCAGTCTGAGTAAGTGTCAAGGCGAAATGAGCAGGTCGAAGCTGCCTGGCGAATCTACGCCCAGCGTCTGGCCACATCGCTTCGCTCCGCTCGGGACCGCGCGAACCTCAGTCAAGAAGACGTGGCCTATCGCGCTGGCCTGACCCGGTACACGTATCAGAAGTATGAGAAGGGCGAGTCTCGCCCCGGCGCTCCGATCAACCCCACGCTTCGGACCCTGCTCGCATTATCTCAAGTACTCGAGGTACCTCTTGATCGTCTCCTCCCCGACTCAGTCCCCGATCTTCGGAGCCGATGAGACCGATCCGCGGTCATAACCAGCGGCACCGAACTCGAAGCTTGATGTCCCGCCCCGAAGCACAGTTTTGCGGCTGCGTCGCCGTCAGAGAACGATCGGCCGTGCCCCGCCTGCCACCAAGAAAATGTGAGCTCCTCGGTGCTCCACTGACCACGTGGCAAGCGTCGGAACTGTGCCGCTGAGTGAAACGATGAGTGCTACGAAACGGCCGAATTGCAGGTCAGGATCGGTGACGTGCCTCACGTAGGTTTCGAGGTCGACCTCGCTGGGTACTGGTGGAACGTCTACGTGGGTGTGCCATTCACCAATCCAATGTGACCCATCAGATCGATATAGCTGCTCCGCAATCTCCTGCGTGTGCGCGAGATCGCGACGGAAAAGCCGAGCGCCGTGGAGAGCCTTTGGACCTGGACCGGCGGCGTGCAGGACGCGACTGCCGTCAGATGGACCGAATAGCGCTCCGCCCGTTTCATACCGAGGATCGCCTGCTCGGATCGTCCGTCCGATGAACTCGATCGCTGCTGCCTCGATCTCGATTGTCACGTCGGACTGCATGCTGGGCAATCATCGTAGGGTCGCCCAGCGGGATACCAGGTCTGATCGAGCATTCGCGTCGCGTTGAACGGGCTGGGATACTCGGGGGCCGGTCGTAGTGCGATCACAAGGTTGTCGTCGACGAGCGTCTGATCGAGTTCACCTTGCCGCCGCAGTAGGGTGGCGACCGCGATCTTCGCCGCAAGTTGACCGATGAGGTGGAGATCACCGCCGACGGCGGTCATGGGGTTGTGGCGAGTGCCGGTGCCGTACCCACGGTCGAGCGTGGTCTCAAGATCTATGCGTCCCGCCTCTTGGAGGCGTCGTCTCTGGCATTCAAGGCACCCAACCTCTGGTAGGGGACGGATCCGGAGGATCTCGCCGTATCGCCCGTCGCCCAGTACGCAAGCGAGAACGATCGGCTTCCCAGCTCTGCGGGCAAGGTAGTTCGCAACGCGTCTCGGCTCCACGCCGTCAACGGTGCAGATGACTATGTCCGCGGCATCGAGCAATGGTCGGACGACGTCGGCGTTGACGACGAGGTCGATTGGCCACGCAACGAATCCGCATTCCGGCCAGTTGGCTCCAATCGTCTGCGCGAGTGCATCCACCTTGTTCATGCCCACGCGAGCGGTCGTGAGGACGTGTCGCGGCACGTTGTGGAACAGGAACCGATCTGGATCGACAGCGTCGATCTGACCAACGCCGTAGCTGGCAAGTGCCTCCGCAACGGCGCCACCGATACTTCCTGCGCCCAGTAGCAAGACCCGCGTCTGCGAGAGCTGCCGGATCGGCCAGTACCCGTCAAGCGCACTGAGGAGTTCTTGCCCGTTGTGGATGTCTAGCGCAATCGGACGCACGACGGATTCGGAAACCATCCAGGCTGACCAAGCCGGTAGCGGTTGCCCGTCCACGATCTCCGGGGGTTCGGGGCAATAAGTTACGGCGATCGACCACTTTCCGGGGGAAGGCTCGAGGGCCCTGGGCACAATGCGCTTGAACTCTTCGAACGTCAGGCTGCCGGATTGCCTCGTCAGGAAATACTCCACGACCACGATTTCTTGCGTGACCGAGTACCAGTGGCCGGCTGGGTGGAAGTCGGCACTCATCAGGAAATGCCCGGGGTCGGTGATGACCGGGACGCGATCTGATCCTTCGTTTGAGAGCGCGACGACCAGCGCCGCTCGATCGGGACCAGAAAGCCGACACGTCAGATTGCCCCACCCATGCCCGTTCTCGATGACTTCTTGCGCTTCCGAGGGCAGGAGAACCAGCCAGTCTTCTCCGATCGTCAACGAGACTCCTCGACGGCCTTCTCGATGATCGAGTCTAGGCAATCGTCATGCGCGATCCCGCTGGTCGTCATCTCTGCGATCGTTCGCTTCTCCAAGAGTGCGAATTCGATTGCCCACCCGGAAGCCTTCCGCAGCAGTTCGCTGGTCTGAGACCAGGGGTACCACTGATCAGCGTCGCGAATCAGGCATAGTCGCCCGCTCGGGAGCACATGAAATTGCGTGAAGCCTCGGAGGTTCTGAGCTGGCTGCGGAATGAGCGGAACAACCTGGGGCGGCGCCGCCGGGAACGCGTGAGTGTACTCGACCCGCACAACGAATGGATCGACCAGATCACTTATCTCGGCGGGCGCAGGCCTCGCGAAGGGCCAGAGAGGCAACGGGCCTTCGAAGTATCCGGGTCCTTCCGGTGTCCATTGGAGCAGAGGTGCGACGCCTCGCACATCCATCTTCTCCTGCTCGAGTCGGAGCGGGTCATCTTCCCACCAGGTGCGTGTAGCGAGCATCATCCCTGGGGAGAGTCCTTGATCGGACGCGGGCCTGGGTCGGGTTCACCGGTCGGGGGCAGCACGAGCGGGAAAGCCTCGCCGAAAATACTCTGCCAAAGTCGCGTGGCGGTGGGTTGATCGTTGTTCGCGACCGCTTTCACCGCTGCAGACGCTGACGCAGCCGAGTCTTCGAGGGCGCGGCGCAGGCCAGCAGTATCGAGATCCGGTTGAATCAAGCCAGATAGCTCCGCCGGGTCTTCGATCACGAGATCATGATTCGAGGCCTCGATGAAGAAATTCTTGAGGGCTTCTGGGCGGTTCGCTTGAGAAAGACATTCGAGAGCGAGAACCTCCATCACGAGCGATTTCACCCGACCGGTGTCCTGTTTGTGCTGCCTTGCCCAGTACTTCAGTACCCGCACCAGTGGCCGGAACTGAGGCCACTCACGTTGGCGCGCCGCGACTTCGTTGATGAGGTACTCGGGGTCAGCCAGAGACCATCGCTCTTCGCTCTTGAAAGGGATAAGTATCCCATCCGAACGACGTAGGGCCGGCATTACATCGACGGTGAACGCATCGTCTGATCCGGGCGGGTCGATGAAGCATTTTGCTGCTCGATTGCGGTTTGCGGTGTTGACCTGCCGTACGAGCTGCGCGTGTGATCCGCTCTCGCTAGACAGCAGCTCGTGGACGAGATCGCGGCATCGTTCGATTGCATCTTCGGCCGACTTCCCAGGCTGGCCCCACTCTGGATGCTGATCGGGGTCGAACTCGACGACCAGGTCGACATCGTGCACTGGTTGCAGCTGCGTGCTCCGGGCCAGAGATCCAGACCCCCAGACCAGCTTCACATCAGGCGCTGTGCTGAGAGCGGTCTTGAAAACGTCTCGACGCTCTCTTGCGAGCTGCACAATCTCCACGTCCGCGTCGATCTCAGCCTGCAACGAGTCGAACGAATCCAGCACTGCCATGAAGCCTCCCAGTGACCTTGGGCAGATGCGACGACTCCGTCCGGTCTGCGTAGTCATCAGGATAGTCCGGGCCTCCGACACGCGGCCGTCCGGGCGGATTGCGGCGCGGGCGTCGGACTTCCGTTGCATACTCGTCACATACCCGGAGCAGAGGCGATCAGGAGTATCAAAATGAGCACGAGTGTCGACGTACTCGGTCCGTTGTTTCTTTCCTATCGACACAACGACGGGGCTGAGATCGTGGCGAATCTCGCCTGGCTGCTACGCGCCGCTGGCATTCCAGTCTGGCGGGACAAGGATGACCTCCCCCCTGGGGACACTGCGGAGAGGCTGGCCGAAGCAATCGGCGATGGCCTGTCGGGCGCGGTGTTTGTCATCACCGAGGACATCGCGAACAGTCCGATCGTTCGAGGCATCGAAGCGCCGAAGCTGATCGACCTCCATCGGTCTGACGCCCGATTCCAACTCCTGATCGCCAACGACGTCGCAAAGGAATCATCTGCGTCGCTTGACTACAGCGCTCCCGATCGGCTCTTGGGCCGGGTGAAGGATGACCTGAAGGGTGTAGATCAAAGTGGTACAAGCCCGGAGGGACTGCTTTCACTCGTCGGAAAGGCAGTTGCACATCGCATGGCGCAACATCGCCCTTTGGTGGAAAACAATGGGCGATTCGACCTCTCGATTCAGACTCGAAACATCGGCCAGGTCTACGACCGTACTGGCGCCCAGCTCGACATACGTGTACGCCGGTCGAGTCACGAAACGCTTCCGGACTCGGCCGGACTGGAGGACCTCCGTCGCAGCCTCACACTGTTGCCAGATGCGATCACCAGGACAGGCGCTCGGGCAGTACGCATAACGGGTGGCGCACACCTGTCGATCGCTTTCGCGCTAGGAATCGCCCTGCCTTCGGCAAGGATTGGCCATCTCGAGGTCGTCGATCAACGCGATGCAATCTGGGCCAGCGGAGAAGAAGCGGCTGTCCCGTCAGCGCCAACGCTCCAGTTCACTGCCACGAAATCAGAGGAGCCAGCCCCACAGGGCACACGTCCAACTGTCGCGGTGTATGTCGATCTTCTCCCCACGCAAAGTGACGCGGCGTTCGACCGCTACCTCGCCGAGCACGGAGAAGAACTTGATGCCTACGCGGTCATCCGACTCCACGAGCGTGGCCTCATCGACCCGGCTCGCGCAGGAGCAATAGCTTCCGAAGTCGCTGGTCTGATCCGCCAGCTTTCGGCGACATACGGCAACGCTCAAGTAGACCTGCTCCTCGCTCTGCCTTTTGGGCTCGCCGTACTCATCGGTCGACTCTGCAACACCCTGCGGCTCCGCGTGTTCGAATGGGACAACAGTGACGACGAGGCGAGCAGCGACGCTCGGCCGCGATACGTTCCGTGCGTCGCGGTGCGCGCAAATTCCTCATCTGGCCCCATCACTGCTGTGCTGCTCGAAGCATGCACGGCGTGATCTCGCCCTCGGCCTGACTCTCTTTCACTGCCGGGCAGTCATCCCACGGGCCGTGACCGGGTCTGGAACCGAGACTTTTGGCGAAGCGGCCCGATGGCACTACTGCCAGCTACACAGAGACACCGCGGCTCAGCTCAGCGTGCATGGAGCAGCTGGCTGTCTCACGAAACGTCGGTAACCGAATTTCAGTCTCACCCTGCCTAAAACGTCGGGCGGACCGTTTCGGCGCAACAGGTTCCGGCAGGGGGTTTCGGCAGGCGCGAGACCGGCGTGTCGTGCCGTCGGCAGTCGACCTCGGTGCACCCGCCAGAAACGATCGTTTTCGGTGATAGCCCTCCACCACAAATGGGTCACGACATCAGCAGAGAATCGAGGATGATTGAGTCGTGGAGATTGAGCTGCTGCATATCGCTGATTGCCCTAGCTGGGTTGAGGCCAGTCGTCGTGTTGCCGAGGCGCTTAGCGAAACAGGCCACGACGGATTGAGCCTGCGTTATCGACTCATCCGAACAGAGGAAGACGCCGCCGGGGTTCAATTTGCGGGCTCCCCGACGATCACGGTGGACGGAAACGATCTCTTCCCGGGGTCGGATCGTAGTAGTGAGTTGGCTTGCCGCATCTACAGCACACCTGCTGGGTTGGCCGGGATGCCAACGGTTGAACAGATCCGAGAGGCAATGAGGGCCTATGGAGACTGAGCTCGATGTCGCCTGCACGTGCTGCGGCCGGCATCTACCACGAAGGAAGCTGCACGCCCTCGGAGACGACGGTGCGTTCATCTGTCGACGATGCGGTTTGTGGGTCGCGCTTCGCTTACGACGTGACCGCCCGCCTACGTAGTCCCCACACTCAGAAGCCGCACGCACGGGCGAGCTACACCACGGCGATTGTCCGGACTTCGCGCTCCCATGCCTGTGTTGCGACCTGCACGGCATCCCAGGGGGAGCCGAGCGGGGGCGTGTAGGAGAGGTCGAGGTCGCTCATTGCGGCGATCGTCATGCTGTGGTGCAGCGCTGCCGCGTAGGTGTCGATGCGCTTGGAAATTTCCGCACCGCGGGTGCCGACGAGCTGCGCGCCGAGCAATAGCGCCGATGTAGAGGGCGAGTTGATGGGTTGTCCCCGCTTCTCAAAGCGGTTTCACTTTGTGGCCTCATCGCCGGCGCGGATCATGAGGAGCGCTCCGGTGACCGCTGCGGCGAAGATCACGATGTCGGCGATGTTCCCGATGAACCAATTTCCGTAGGCGAGAAAGTCCACGACGTGTCCGCGGGCGAATCCCGGATCGCGGAAAAGGCGGTCGCCTGCGTGTGAGGCGGCAGCTCCTCCGAGCGCGCCGATGACGATTGCCCATCCCAGGCGTTGTACTCGGAACGCGAACACGATTGCTGTGACGGTGGCGGCGACGGCTAGCAGCGCGAACACCCAGGTGAAGCCTTCCCCGAAGGAGAATGCCGCTCCGGGGTTGTAGGCGAGCTGCAAACCCAACAGGTCACCGATTAGGGGGACGCGCTCACGCTCAGTGAGGGCCGCTTCAGCCCACACCTTCGTTCCCTGATCAATCAACACGACAATCACGGCGATCAGGAGCGCTCCACCAGTGAGCTGCCACCGCCGCGCCGACGACCGCTCGCGCACAGCGGGCGGGTGAGCTTCTGTTTCGGAAGGGATCATGCGAGGACCTCGATCAGACGGACGATGACCCCGGATTCGATCAGGATGAACAGGCCCAGACCGATGAAAACTGCCGGTACAAGCCAGTGCTCGACGCGCTCCAACCCCTCGGTGACTGCCTTGTTAGTGCCGATGAGCCGGCCCGCCGCGCACCAGACGGCAACGAGGATGAGGAACACGACGATCATGATCGCGACGTCGCCGGGCGTGCTGGTGCGGAAGATCGGCGTGTAGAGGGAGATGTTGTCCGCCCCGTTGGCGATCGTGATACCAGCGACGCCCCACAGTCCGACCGCGGTGATCTTGGAGTCGTCGTCATCGTCATCGCCGTTGCGGCGCAGGCCGCGAATGAGCGTCCAGATGCCGATGCCGAGCGGGATCAGGCCAAGGAAGCCGACCCATTCGTCCGGGACGATGGTGAGGCCGAGCGCGGCGATCACGCTGATGACGACGAGGGTGATGAACCCGAGGTACTGGCCTGCGACGATCTGCCACGGCCGGGGTTTCCCTCGGCTGGAGGCGAGGAAAAGCACGGTGAGCACGACGATGTCGTCGATGTTGGTTGCCGCGAACAGGCCGATCGCTGATCCAATGGTGGCGAGCATCAGCGTCCCAGTCGTGGCGTGCGGGTGCGGGCGGCCCGCAGGCCGTTGAGGATCACGATGACCTCGGCGACCTCGTGGACCAGGACGACAGCCGCGAGCCCCAGGACGCCGAAGAGCGCGAGCGGGAGCAGGGCGGTGATGATCAGCAGCGACAGGATGATGTTCTGGTTGATGATCCGTCGACCGCGCCGGGCGTGATCGAACGCCCGCGGGATGAGGCGTAGATCATGGCCGGTGAAGGCCACGTCCGCGGATTCGATCGCTGCGTCGGAGCCGGTCGCGCCCATCGCGATGCCGACGTCTGCGCCCGCGAGGGCGGGGGCATCGTTGATGCCATCGCCGATCATCGCGACCGGTCCCGCCTTCGACAGTTCCCCGATCGCGGTCGCCTTGTCCTCCGGGCGCAGCTCCGCGCGCACATCGCTGATCCCGGCCTGCGCAGCCAGGGCACGAGCGGTCCGGGCGTTGTCGCCGGTGAGCATCGTCACCCCGACGCCCTGGCCGGTGAGTGTCCGGACTACCTGGGGGACTTCAGGGCGCAGCTCGTCGCGGACGCCGATCGCGGCGACCGGTGACCCGTCTCGGTGCACGATGACGACGGTCATGCCCTGCTCTTCCAGCGTTGCGACCCGCTCAACGAGGTCGCCGGCGTCCAGCCAGCGGGGACTGCCGACGGTGATTCTCGATCCGTCGACGGTGCCGTCAATACCGTGGCCGGCCTGCTCGGTCACATCTGCAGCTGCCGGTGTCCCCGGAGCTGCGGCGGTGATCGCTGAGGCAAGAGGATGTGTGCTGTGCTGCTCCAGCGCAGCCGCCCACGCCAACGCCTGGACCTCGGTTACACCGTTCGCGGTGAGTACGGCGGTGACCACGGGTTCGTTGCGGGTAAGGGTTCCGGTCTTGTCGACGGCGACGTGCCGGACCGTACCGAAGCGCTCGAAAACGGCGCCGGACTTGATGATCACACCGAACTTGCTCGCGGCGCCGATCGCAGCGACGACCGTCAGCGGGACCGAGATCGCCAGCGCACACGGAGACGCCGCGACCAGCACGACGAGCGCGCGGGTGATCCACACCTCCGGGTCACCCAGCAGCGAACCGATGATCGCGACGAGCGCCGCGAGGATCAGAACGCCGGGCACCAGTGGGCGGGCGATCCTGTCCGCCAGACGGGCACGCTCGCCCTTGTCGGTCTGCGCTTTCTCGACCAGCTCCACGATCGTCGTGAGCGAGTTATCGGTGCCCGCAGCCGTCGCCTCAACCTCCAGCGCGCCGGCACTGTTGATCGCACCGGCCGACACAACATCGCCAGGCTCGACCTCGACCGGGATCGACTCCCCGGTGATCGCCGATGTGTCCAGGCTGGAGCGCCCGGATCGGACGATCCCATCGGTCGCGATCCGCTCACCCGGGCGGACCACCATGACCTGGCCAACCGTCAACTCTCTCGCCGGTACCTGCGCGGAGACACCGCCCTGCAGCACCGTCGCTGTCTCCGGCACGAGCTTCAGCAGTGCCCTTAGCCCGCCGCGGGCGCGGTCCATCGCCTTGTCCTCGAGCGCCTCAGCGATCGAGTACAAGAACGCCAGAGCTGCAGCCTCCTCCACGTACCCGAGGATGACTGCGCCGATCGCGCTGATCGTCATCAGCAACCCGATGCCGAGCTTGCCCTTGAATAGTTTCCGGATCGCGCCCGGCGTGAACGTCGACGCGCCCAGCAGTAGTCCGACCCAGAACAGCACCAACGCCGGGATCTCTAAGCCGGACCACTCGAGGATCAGACCCCCCAGGAACGCGACACCCGAGAAGATCGGCACCATGATCCCGCGGTCTTTCCACCAGGGCCGCTCAGCCTCTTCGTGTTCCTCTCCCGCCGTGGCGGCAGGCTCATGCTCGCAACCACACGCCTCGCTCACGCGCCAGCCCCCGCTCCGCAGCAGCCCGCCACCGTGCACGCCGAGTCCACGCACGGGGCGTGCACGTCGACAGCCAGCGTCACGTCCACCAGTGCGACGAGGGCAGCAGCTAGGTGCGGGTCGGCGATTTCGTATCGGGTCTGACGGCCCTCCGGCTCGGCAACGACGATGCCGCAATCGCGCAGGCAGGTGAGGTGGTTCGACACGTTCGAGCGCGTCAGCTCCAGTTCGCGCGAGAGCACAGCGGGATAGCTCGGTCCGTCGAGCAACGTCATTAAGATCCGGGAACGGGTCGGATCAGCCATGGCCCGGCCGAGTCGGTTCATCACATCAAGACGGGAAGCAATGGTCAGCATGCACTGAACTATACAGTGACCGCTGACTGGTTATCAATTCGATCGAATGTTATGGCGTTCTGTTCGTCGCCGCGTCAACCAGTCGTGAGGTGCGCGATCCTGCTGTGGTGGACGACGCCGCATGCCGCCGGGCGCTCGATAGCGATCGTCCCGCGAAACTGCAGCCGGAGGCTGTCGTTCGGGAATAGGCCGGTGCCTGTTGAGTTACATACCCCCAGGGGGTATGTTGTGGGTATGAACGGTTACACCGACAACAAGGCGGATCTGCGCAAGCGATTGAGTCGGGTTGAGGGTCAGGTGCGAGGTATCTCGCGGATGGTCGATGAGGACAAGTACTGCATCGACATCCTGACGCAGGTCGCTGCGGCCACGAAGGCGCTCGAAACGGTGGCCTTGTCGCTCCTGGGTGACCATCTGAGCCATTGCGTCGCTCAGGCAAGCGCTGAGGGTGGCGAGGTTGCGGCGGAGAAGGTCCGCGAAGCTAACGACGCCATCGCTCGCCTGGTCCGTTCATAACCACACGTCTAACGATCTGGAGAAATTCACTATGACTGACCGCATCGAACTCGGACTGAAGGACGCAAACGCTGGTTGCGCATGCTGCGCAGCCCCATCGAACATCGAGGCATCCGCTCCTGTGGCGGCCCCGGTCTCGGAAGAGGTACTGGTCACGGGAATGACGTGCTCGCACTGTGTGTCGAGCGTCAGTGAGGAACTGAGCGCGCTTGACGGTGTCGCGTTCGTCGCTGTCGACCTGAACGCCGGCGGCTCGTCCCGCGTGACGATCCACAGCGCAGCCCCTGTCGATCCCGCTGCCGTGAGGGCTGCGGTCGAAGAGGCCGGTTACAGCCTCGCGACCAGCCAGGCCTGATTCACTTATCCGTCCGCACCCGGCTCGACCCCGGGCGCATCGAACAAGGAGTTCTGATGAGCCAGCACGACGAGCACACCCATCACATCGCACACGAGAATCCCGGCACCGCGCCGACGGCGCAGCATGACCACGCGGCGATGAGCCACGACCACGGCGCTCCTCAAGGTCACGCGGGCCACGGCGGTCACGCGGGCCACGGCGATCACGTGGGCCAGTTCCGGCGGTTGTTCTGGATCATGCTGGTCCTTGCGGTCCCGGTTGTCGGGTTCTCGGGGATGTTCTCGATGCTGCTCGGGTACCCGTTGCCGGAAGCCGCCTGGGTTGGGTGGGTGTCCCCGGTTCTCGGGACGGTCATGTACATCTGGGGTGGGGCCCCGTTCCTCACCGGCGCGGTGAGTGAACTTCGTGCCCGCAAGCCCGGAATGATGCTCCTGATCGCCCTCGCGATCACGGTCGCGTTCCTCGCATCCTGGGGCGCGAGCCTCGGCCTCCTCCATCATGAGCTGGACTTCTGGTGGGAGCTGGCGCTGCTGATCGTGATCATGCTGCTCGGCCACTGGATCGAGATGCGCTCCCTCGCACAGACCACCTCAGCACTGGATTCCCTCGCTGCACTGCTGCCCGACGAGGCGGAAAAGATCGAAGGCGACACGACCGTGACGGTCGCCCCGTCCGATCTGCTGGTGGGTGACGTGGTGGTGGTGCGCCCAGGCGGGCGGGTGCCCGCTGACGGGCGGATCGTGCAGGGCTCGGCCAGCATGGACGAGTCGATGATCACCGGCGAGTCCCGGCCCGTGCGCCGCAGCGACGGCGACCAGGTCATCGCCGGCACCGTCGCCACCGATTCCGGGGTGCGGGTCGAGATCACCGCGATCGGCGACGACACCGCTCTCGCGGGGATCCAAAAGCTGGTGACCGAAGCGCAGAATTCATCCTCGCGCGCGCAGCGGCTCGCAGACAAGGCCGCCGGGTGGCTGTTCTGGTTCGCGCTCGGCGCCGCCGCGATCACCGCCATCGTCTGGACGATCGTCGGCATGCCCGACGCCGCCGTGATCCGCACGATCACCGTGCTGGTGATCGCCTGCCCGCACGCGCTCGGTCTGGCGATCCCGCTCGTCGTGTCGATCGCCACCGAGCGTGCCGCTCGCGGAGGCGTGCTGATCAAGGACCGTCTCGCGCTGGAGAGCATGCGCACCGTCGACACCGTCCTGTTCGACAAGACCGGCACGCTCACCAAGGGCACCCCCGCCGTGACCGCGATCGACCCCGTCTCCGGGACCGACCCTGACCAGCTGCTGGCCTGGGCCGCGGCCGCGGAAGCAGACTCCGAACACCCCCTCGCCCGCGCGATCGTCAACGCGGCGAAAGAGAAGACCCTCACGGTCCCCTCGTCAGCCGATTTCGAATCGTCCCCGGCGGTCGGGGTCCGTGCACGTGTCGATGGGCGCGTGGTGCAGGTCGGTGGCCCGTACATGCTCGAGCAGGAACACGCCTCCGAGCTACCGGTCGCCGACGAGTGGCGCCGTGAGGGTGCGATCATCCTCCACGTGCTCGTCGACGGACAGGTCGCGGGTGCCCTGCGCTTGGCGGATGAGATCCGCTCGGAGTCGCGTCACGCCGTCGAGGCCCTCCACGAGCGTGGCGTGCAGGTGGTCATGATCACCGGTGACGCCGACGCGGTCGCAGCCTCCGTCGCGGGCGAGCTCGGCATCGACCGGTACTTCGCCGGGGTCCGACCCGAAGACAAGGCCTCGAAGGTGAAAGAGCTGCAAGGCGAAGGGCGCAAGGTCGCGATGGTCGGAGACGGTGTCAACGACGCCCCCGCGCTCGCGCAGGCCGACGTCGGCATCGCCATCGGCGCCGGGACGGATGTTGCGATCGCGTCCGCGGGCGTCATCCTCGCCAGCGACGACCCCCGGTCGGTGCTCTCGGTGATCGAACTGTCGCGGGCCAGCTACCGGAAGATGAAGCAGAACCTCTGGTGGGCCGCCGGCTACAACCTGCTCTCCGTCCCCCTCGCCGCCGGAGTGCTCGCCCCGATCGGGTTCGTGCTCCCGATGTCCGTGGGCGCGCTGCTGATGTCCCTGTCAACCATCGTCGTCGCGCTCAACGCGCAGCTGCTGCGCCGACTGGATCTGCGCCCGGACGCCGTGGCCGGTAAGTAGCGAGAAACAGTTAGGTCGACGGACGTAGGCTGGGGCGAACGGGAGGTGAGTATGTCGCTGATCAAGGTCTCACAACAGGTGCGCGGACCGCGCACGCTCACCCACACCGTCCTGGCCGTCCTCGCGATCGCCGTGGGCATTATCGCCGGCCTACTGGCGATGCACTCCTTCAACTCGCATGCGACGGCCGCCGGTCACCATGACACCGTCACCGTCAGCACTCAGGCCGAAGTATCCGCCCATCACCCCGACGCCTCCGCGACCGCCCTCGTGCCAGCCGCGCCGACACAGGAGGCGGGATGCGCGACGTGTGGGGCCGGAGATTCGATGACGTGGATGGCGTGCGTCCTCGCGCTCCTGGTGGCCACCATCCTTCTCAGGCGGATCGGGCTCGGCTGGCGGCACACCCTCTTGGTTGCGACCCGCGCGCCCGCGACAACACGCGGGCCCGCCCGCGCTCACGCCCTTCCCCCGCCTCCATCTCTCACGGTTCTCTGCATCAGTCGCACGTGATCACGCGCTAGCCCGCTCTGGCGGGCAACGCACCCTCGGGCACCGGCAGCCGCCGGGCCCCATCACTGACCCTTGGAGAACCCTCATGAAGATTCGACCCGCGGCGATCGCCGCACTCACCCTCACCGCACTGCTCGCCCTCGCCGGCTGCGCGGGAACCACCGGATCCGACAACGGCATGGAAGGCATGGACCACGGCGGCAGCTCGTCCGCGCCCGCAGAGACAGCAGATGCGAATGACGCCGACATCATGTTCGCCAGCATGATGAAGGAACACCACGCACAGGCCATCGAGATGTCCGACGTCCTCCTCAGCAAGGACGGCGTTGACGAGCGCGTCGTCTCTCTCGCCGAAGAAATCAAAGCCGCTCAGGAGCCCGAGATCCAGCAGATGGACCAGTGGCTCGAAGACTGGGGCGCGGAGATGGACAGCATGGAGGGCATGGATCACGGCAGCGGCATGATGTCCGAAGAGGACATGCAGGCCCTCGAAGATGCCGCCGGTCCCGATGCGGGGCGTCTGTTCCTCGAGCAGATGATCCAGCACCACGAGGGTGCCGTCGACATGGCGCAAGACGAAGTCGACAACGGTCAGAACAGCGACGCCGTCGCACTGGCCGAGACCATCATCGACACGCAAACGGAAGAGATCGCCACCATGAAGGAGATCCTCGCAACTCCGTGATCCACGGGTGGGGTGCGGGACTCCCGCACCCCACCCATAGATCTGTTTGCGGACACCATCATGCGAACCCTCAAGAACTTCACCCTGCCTACTTCCCGCCTGCGACGTCGCGGAGCACTCACGATCGCTACGACAATCGCGGCCAGCATCGTGCTCGCCGGGTGCACAGCACCTGCCGAGCCGACCACCGGACACGACCACGCCACCACCATCGAACACGTCCACGCGATCGTGCCTGACCCCTCAGGAGACGGCTACCTACTGGGCGCCCACGACGGGATCTACACGGCCACGCTTGACGGCGAAATTGGCGACCGCGTCCAGAACACCGACTTTGACGCGATGGGCCTCACCGCCATCGGGGATACCCTCATCGCGTCTGGACACCCCGGGCGAACGACTGCCCCCGAACTCGGTTCCCCCAACCTCGGAATCATCCGAAGCGACGACAGCGCCCGATCCTGGTCACCGGTCTCGCTCACCGGAGAGAAGGACTTCCACGCTCTCGCCGCCGGCCCGGACGAGAGCCTGTACGGGCTTGCGTCAGACTCCATCGAACTGCTCCGCAGCGACGACACCGGACAGACATGGTCGCCCGCCGGGGAAGTCGTCGCGGTCAACCTCGCCATCGACGCCGCAGGGCAACTGTTCGCCGCCACACCCGACGGGCTGCAAGTCAGCGCGGATGAGGGCGCCACGTTCACCACCGTGAACGATGCACCGCTGCTCTACCTCCTCGCCGCTTCACCCGATAGCAAGCGCCTCGTCGGTGTCGGCAACGGCGGACAGATCTGGGTCAGACCCGCATCAGGCGCGGAGTGGGTTCCCGCCGGCACAACCCACGGCTCCGCACAAGCGATCACCATCACGAACGGCGGCGACATCTTGGTCTTCGATCAGAGCGGACTCACTGCGCTGCCCCGCTAGGCCGCCCCGAACGGTCACAATCTTTCCCGGGTTCGGATCGCAGCAACGACTTGGGCTGAGGTAGCCGATCCCAGGGGTTACTTACACCAAAGTGCTCGTCCGAGTTTGGCGCTCCCATGCCTGCGTTGCGAGCTGCACGGCGTCCCATGGGGAGCCGAGCGGGGGCGTGCAGGAGAGGTCGAGGTCACTCATCGTTGCGACGGTCTTGCCGTGGTGCAGAGCCGTGGCGTAGGTGTCGACGCGCTTGGAGATCTCCGCACCGCGGGTGCCGACGAGCTGCGCGCCGAGCAGCAGACCCCTTTTGTTCCCCTGTGCGCGTGCGGTCGGGTGGCGTTGTCCCTGTACTTGCTGCATGGCGGCCTCATCGCGCTCTGGAGTAACGCGTATGGCCGCTCTGCAGAGAACTTCTACTTGGGCTGGCTGGTGATCGTTCCGGGCATGATCGTGGTGGGTTGGCTGTGGTGGCGCTTCGCCGGAACTGGCCCAGTTGAATGGGCGATGGGCTGGCTCAGCGGACGTCCCAAGACTTCCTCGTTTCGCCGGTAGAACCAGCGCGTGGCTCACGAGTTCGCAAGGAATCTTGATTGGTGGGGCTGGTAGCATCCTGAGGTCATGGTCGTCTACGGTCGCACTCGCAACTGCACCAGCCGCGCCGACGATTTCCTGATAACGAAGATCATTACAGCCCTCGGACTGGCGCTTCTTCTCGTTGTCGGAGCATGGCAGGGCGGCCACCGTGACGCGACGGATGCGACTCCGTATCTGAGCACGACATCTTCGTCGTCGCTAGGGACGCCTTCTGTCGGCCATGTCTCGGCGGTTACGGGTGAAAGCGATGTCGGCGCGACCGCCGAACAGGTCGTGACCGGGGACACAGCAAACGACATCATGATCGGTGTTGCCGGGTGCCTCTTGGGTATCATCTGCTGCTTCTTGGTGCTCATCGTCACGCGGACCTTCCGCCGTCACGTCCCCTCTTCTCGTATTCGCGAACGTTTGCCGCGCGCACCATCACTGGCGGCCATGACGGGGTGCCTGTTCGCGTTGCCTCCTTCTCTCACACAGCTTTCTCTGTCGCGGACCTGACCCTGGCGGCGCCATCTTTTCGATGGCGCTCCACTGGTCGTCCTCGTTCGTTGTGTGTGTTTGGAGTGTCTATGAAATCTTCCGTGAAAGCGGTACTTGTCACCGTGGCTTTTGCCGTGGTGTTGCTGGTCGTCGCGCTGGTCTTCGTCCTGATCAATCAGAATCAAGCTGCCGCACCCGAGACGGGGACCGCTGATGGTCCACAGGTCGTCCGTGAGAACTCGCATGTCCTCGATGACGGAGGGGAAGGGGCGGTGACGGTTGTCGAGTTCCTCGATTTCGAGTGCGAGGCGTGCGGTGCTTTCTATCCCCTCGTCGAGGATCTCCGCGGCAAGTTCGATGGCGAGATCACTTACGTGATCCGCTACTTCCCGCTGCCGGGTCACCTCAACTCGAAGAACGCCGCGATCGCTGCCGAAGCCGCAGCGCAGCAGGGCCGCCTGGAAGACATGTATCACCGCCTGTTCGAGACGCAGCCTCAATGGGGTGAGGCTCAAGAGTCTCGTGCGGACCTGTTCCGGGGGTTTGCGGAGGAACTCGGATTGGACATGGCCGCGTTCGATGAGGCTGTCGCTGATCCTGCGACAGCAGAACGGGTTCAATTTGATCTCGACGAGGGTGAGCAGCTCGGTGTCAGCAGTACCCCCTCGTTCTTCATCGATGGGGAGCCTGTCGTACTGGAGACGTGGACCGATCTGGAGGACAGCATTGAAGCCGCGGTGAACGGTGCTGAATGATGGCGCATTCGCTATCGCACCGTCGCGTCATCATCGTTGGCGCCGGGCACTCCGGATTGGCGACAGCCGCCGCGCTCAGGTCCTCCGGGTTTGAGCCACAGAAAGACTTCGTGATCATCGATTCTGCACCCCCCGGTCGACGAAGCTGGGTCACGCGGCGGCAGTCGATGAAACTACGCAGTGCGGCACGCCACAGTGTCGTCCGCGGGTTCCCTTTCCCGGGCGATGAAGATCGTCATCCGAGTGCGGATGAGATGTCCGACTACCTGTCTTCGGTGGAGAAAGCCCCCGGTGTGAAAACCGTGTGGAGCACCCGAGCTCTTGGAGTCAACCGGTTGGGCGACGGATCCACGCTGCATCTGTCGACCTCTGCCGGGGAGGTGCAAACCCGAAATGTGGTCTGTGCAACGGGAGCTGCCGCCGTGCCGCGCATACCGGGGTGGCGCCAGGAACTGGCAGTACCCGGTGTTGTGTTGCATTCCAGCCAGTACCTCTACCCCGCGCAGGTACCCCCCGGCCCCGTGTTGGTTGTTGGCGGCGGATACAGCGGAGTGGAGATTGCTGAGGAACTCGCGTCCTCCCACGACGTCACCCTCTCCACTCGAGCGGCACCCTCACGAGTATCAGAGCGGCCCATCTGGTCAAGGCTGCGGCGTAAGGGTCCGATGTCCGAGGCACGCCCCCGCGTAGATTCGACAGACGTCACTCATGCCGCCGCCGTAACGGAGATTCGCGGAGACACCGTGATGTTCGCCGATGGGGCGTCCATGAAGCCGTATTCCGTGGTTCTTGCGACCGGATACAGGCCGGCAGACACATGGCTGCCAGATTCGGAGCCGCCCGGGCAGCCATTGCACGTCAGTGCACGCATCCCCGGACTGTTCACTGTTGGCATGCCGCGATACTCCCGCGCGGACGCTGACACCCTCGCTGGGGCGAGTCGCGATGCGGCGACCGTCGCCCGGCTCATCGTTGGACGGCCGTAAAGGAGCACCATGACAGAAACAGGGCACAGTCACGGTATTGGTGACGCCACTCCCCGCAATCGCCTGGTCATCGCGTTCGCGATCACCTCCTCGGTCTTCATCGTCGAAGTGATCGGCGCGATCATCACAGGTAGCCTCGCACTGCTCGTTGATGCTGCACACATGCTCACCGATGTCATCGGGTTGGCGATGGCCGTCACCGCTGCGCATCTGATGAACCGTCCCCCGACTCCCAAATACACCTTCGGTCTTCAACGCACGGAGGTGCTCGGTGCGCTCGCTCAAGCAGCTCTGCTGCTCGGAGTGGGCATCTTCGCGCTCGTGGAAGGCGTACGGCGGCTGTTCGAGCCCCCTGAGATCGCTTCGGGAAGTCTGCTGTTCTTCGGCATCGTCGGTCTCGTCGCCAACATCGCCTCCATGCTCGTATTGTTCAGCGGCCGCGGACGCAATCTCAACATGCGCGCCGCGTTCCTCGAGGTCGTCAATGATGCCCTCGGTTCCGTCGGCGTCATCGCCAGCGCCATCCTCATCGCCGTTTTCGGTTGGTATCAGGCGGACGCCGTCGCGGGCGTCTTGATCGCGCTGCTCATCATTCCCCGCACCCTCATCCTGTTGCGAGCATCCGGCCGGGTGTTGATGGAGTCCACACCCGCCGGCCTCGACCTCGAGGACGTCCGCCGCCACATCCTTGCCCTTCCGCACGTGGTCGCTGTGCACGACCTCCACGCGACCCAGGTCTCGACCGACCTCCCCACGCTCACCGCCCACGTCGTGGTCGATGACACCGTCACGATGGAAGCTTCCGCCGCACTGCTGACATCACTTCAGCAATGCGTCAGCGAACATTTCGCCGTGAGCATCGAACACTCCACCTTCCAGATCGAACCCGAATCCCACCCCGGAGAGCACGACACCCATGCATAAACGCCTCTCGGCACGCACCACTGCCGTCCTCACCACCCTGTTGTTGTCGGCATCCGTCGTACTTGGGACTGCATCTCCGGCCGCCGCTCATGACGACTTCGTTTCGTCGTACCCCACCGCCGACTCGACCATCAACGGCTCCCCCGACGAGATCTCTCTGATGTTCACCGGGACCCTCACCGGTGGTGACGACGCAACGGTCGTCGAGGTTATCGATGACAGCGGAGCAAACGTCGCCGTCGACCCGCCAACGGTGAGCGGTGACTCGATCACCCAACATCTCTCCCCCGACGCCGCAACCGGCATCTTCACCGTCCGCTGGAAGACCGTCTCCGCCGACGGACACCCGATCAGCGGAGAGTATGTGTACACCGTCACGCCCGCGACGGACACGGAACCCAGCACTGCGACCACAAGCCCCACCCCTGAAACCTCCCCAACCGAGGAGCCGGAACCGGCCCGACCCGCGCAAACATACGGTGGCACGGCATCCGGCGGCGGTGCTTTCGAACTGCTACCCCTGTTCTTCCTCTCGGGTCTGGCACTGATTCTGGGGATCGGCGTCGTGGGAGTAGTTATGGCCGGGCGCCGGCGTAACCAGCGCGACCGCGCACAGGCCGCCAAGGATGCCGCAGCTACGGAGAAAGACGCCGATGCGTGATCGAGTCCGCCGGTCGGCCGTGATGCTCATCGTCGCCGCCATCGTCATCCTGATCGATCAAGGCACCAAGACTCTTGCTCTGAACACGTTGCGGCAAGATGCGCGTATACCGCTGATCGGTGACTGGCTCGGTCTTCAACTGGCCTTCAACCCCGGGGCGATCTTCTCGCTCGGGGAAGGCTCCACATGGGTCATCACCGTCATCGGGGTCGCTGTCACCGCAGTCCTCATCGGTGCCGCCACCCGAGCCCGGAACGTGTGGTCGGCGGTTGGTTTCGGTTTCATCGTGGGCGGTGCGATCGGAAACCTCATCGACCGCTTATTCTCGCCGCCCGCGTTCGGGATCGGGCACGTCACCGACTTCCTCGCCTACGGAAACCTGTTCATCGGCAACCTCGCCGATGTCGCTCTCGGCATCGGTGCCGTATTCCTCATCGTCGCGGGTCTGCGCACAAGCCGTCGCCGACCAGACCCCGATCCCGATCCCGTCGACCCTGTACCCGCCGAAGAAACGGTTCACCCATGAGTCCCAAAGAACGCGTCCCCTCCACTTACCAGCGGAACGCCCTCGCCCCCAGCCTCGTCGCCGCCGCGATCCTGTTCCTTGCCCCGGCGCTCTTCCAGGCGAATTGGGCACCCCTCGTCCTCTTCATCGCCTCAATTTTCGGGCTGATCGTCGCGTGGTTTGCGCTGCAGGCACGCCACTGGTGGTGGATCCCGGTCTTCCTCGCGATCGCCGTGCTCTGGAATCCGGTGATGCCATTCCCCTTCTCCGGAGTTGTGTGGACCACAGCACAGCCCATCGCGGCCGTGGTGTTCCTGGCAGCGGGGGCGACGATCAAGGTGATCCGGAAGTGAGCGGCGAGAGCTTCGTGTCACGACCATGCGTGTGAGCAACGAGATCCCCAGCAGTCCCCCGTCTCTGCAGACATTCCTCGCACCGGCCGACATTCCGCTTCCGGTGCTACCCATCGTCGCGGGGATCCTCGCTGCGCTGTATCTCGTCGGAGCGATCCGATTGTGGACGCACGGGCGTCGTTGGCCCGTGTGGCGGACGGTCAGCTTCCTGCTCGGGTGCATTCTCCTCGCGGCGGTCACCGGTCTGGGCGTTGAAACCTACGGCCAGGCGCTGGTGTCCGTTTTCATGTTCCAGCAGCTCACTCTGATGATGATGGTGCCGCCGCTACTGGTCCTCGGCTCACCCGGAACCCTTCTTCTGCGAGCAACACCGCATCACGGAGCGGGACGGGTAGTCCTCACAGCAGCCCACAGTGCTCTTCGAAGCCCGGCCGCGAGATGGGTACTCAGCCCGTGGGCCGCTGTCCCGCTCTACCTGTTCGCGTTCTACGGCATCTACCTTGCGGGTGCTGCCGATGTCATCCTCACCGCGCCCGGAGGTCACGTCGCGCTCGAGGTCGGATTCCTCCTCGCCGGCATGCTGTTCACCATCCCCATCCTGTCCTCCGATCCTCTGCCGGTCAGGTTGGGTCATGGTGCGCGTGCACTGGACGTGTTTGCTGAAGCCGCGCTGCACGCGTTCTTCGGGGTGTTCCTCATGATGGCCAGTACGATCCTGGTCGGCTCATTCGTCGCCCCCACAGAGGCGCTGGGCATCGATCCCCTCGCCGACCAGCAGCTAGCCGGCGCTCTGGCATGGTCCTACGGTGAAGCCCCGACCGTGCTGATGCTGATCTACGTGATGCATCGTTGGTTCCGCAGCGACACCGCTCGTGCTGCCGCGGACGACCGGTACGCCGACGTGCACGGGAACACCGACCTCGACACGTACAACGCCTACCTCAAAAAACTGAGCTCTCATGACCGTGACCGCTGACCCGTTAGTGAGAAACGCCCTCTCCGGCCGAACAAGGCGCGGCAACCCCAGAAAGCACAACGCGCGCCTGCCAGCCGCGGTGCCCTTCCCCGTAGCGATTGTCGCGTCCGCCATCGCAGGAGGAATGCTGGATCTTGCCTACCCCGCATACGGGTGGTGGCCTGCAACGTTCGTGAGCGTAACCATCGGGCTGTGGACGCTCCGCGGACGTTCTCTCCCCAGGGCGTTCCTGATCTCCCTCGTCTACGGCGCGGCCTTCTACTTCACCCACTTGGTATGGGTGTCACGGTTTCTGGGCCCCATCCCGTGGGTCGCGCTGGCTGGCTTGGAATCCCTGCTGTTCGGTGCCGGCGGCGCGCTGATCGCACTCGCCTATCGTGTCGCCACCACCCGGGCGCGACACGGGTATCGCGCGATCACTCCCGTGCTCGTCGCCGGGGTGTGGGTGCTGCGAGAAACGCTGATGGGGAGTACGCCGTACACCGGTTTCCCGTGGGCGCGCGTCGGTTTCAGCCTCGCCGAGAGCCCGCTCGCGGAGGCCGCTTCATGGGTGGGGACCACCGGGCTGTCCTTCCTGACGGTTCTCGTCTGCGCGAGCGTCGTGGAGGCCCTCATCCTCCGCCGATGGGAGCCAGCAGCAGCAGCGGCGGTCATCGTCGTTGCCGCGACAGTCGTCCCTCTGTTCCCCACCGAGCAAGCGGGAATGATGCGCGTCGGATGGGTGCAGGGCAACGGCCCTAGCGGCTACTTCGACACCAGGACAACAGGTGACATCATGCGCGCGCAGGAAGAAGCGACCGCTCCTCTTCTGGACCGTGAGATGGACCTTCTCGTCTGGCCAGAAGGGGCCGTTGACGCAGATCCCCTGCGCGATGTCGCCGTCGCAGGCCGCCTTGATCGACTCGTGCAGGGTGCTGGTGCTCCGGCACTGGTGAATGCGGCGACCACTCGTGGAGCCGATACGTTCAACACCTCGATGCTGTGGACCAGCGCCGGGCCGCAGCAGCTCCACGACAAGGCCAACCCCGTCCCTTTCGGCGAATACGTTCCGGACCGTTGGTTTTACGAAGCGATCGCCCCCGACCTCATCGGATTGATACAACGCGAGTACACGCCCGGCTCCAACACACCCCTCGTGAACGTTGGCGATGTGCCCATCGGTCTGGCGATCTGTTTCGACGTCATCTACGACGACGTCATCCACCAAAGCGCGGCCTCTGGCGCGCAGATGTTCGTGTTTCAAACCAACAACGCGGACTTCAGAGGCACCGACGAGAACCTCCAACAGCTGGCCATCGCCCGCATGCGCGCGATCGAAACAGGGAGAACTGCCGTGAACGTCTCCACCACCGGGACCAGTCAAGTCATCGGCCGCGACGGGCAGGTGTTGGCTCAGGTTGCGGTGGACACGACCGCGGCGAAGATCACCGAGGTCCCTCTCCGCACCGGCACGACCCTCGCCGTCGTGCTGATGCCGTGGCTCGACTGGACACTCAGTATCGGAACCGTACTAGCGCTGCTCATCATGTCGATCCGACAGCGGCCGGCGGATGCTGACGCCCAAGAAGACGGATGGATGAAGTTGTGAAGCTCAAGATTCTGACCTCTGTCGCGGCACTGTGCGCACTGCTTCTACTCAGCAGCTGCGCACCCACCGTCCACCTCGAGCCCGCAGCAAACGCGAATGACCCGCTGTGCGCAGAGGTCACCGTGCGACTACCGGACTCGATTGGCGACCAGGCTCGCGTGTGGACGGACGCTCAGGCCACCGCAGCATGGGGCACCCCCAGTAGCGTGCTCCTCACCTGCGGGTTGGAACCCCCGGCCCCCACCACGCTGCAATGTGTCAGCTTGGGGGGCGTCGACTGGATCGTCGACGAGGAGGAGACCCCGAATCTGCGGCTCACAACCTACGGCCGGGAGCCGGCTGCCCAGGTGTACGTAGACACGACCACCCTGTCGGCGGACGCGGTTCTTGAATCTCTCGCCGGGGCGATCCAGCAGCTCCCCAAGACCGGTGAATGCACGGCACCTGTGACGGAAGACCCGGACGCTCCTGGCACTGGGACGGGAGATACCACTCCATGAATCCCGTCGTTCTCCGGATCGTTGGACCAACGATTCTCGTTGTCGCCGCACTCATCGCTGTGGTGGTCGGGCTCGCAATCGGTGGAGGAGCTGCACCGAGACTCACCAGTGACCCTGGAGCGCTCGTGCGATGGGGACTCCCAGCCGCGAAGCTGTTCGTCAATCTTTCCGGTGCGGCGATGCTCGGGCCCCTGGTGCTGGCGGTGTTCGCTCTCCCCTCGGGGGGGAAACCCTTCACCGTCGCGCTAAATATTGCCTCTGCCGGCGCCGCAACCCTCACCATCACCAGCGGGGTGGTGGCTTTTCTCACCTTCCTGTCCTCATTCAATCCGCAAGTGAGCTTGGGCGCCGAGTTCGGTGCGCAGCTCGGCCGCTTTCTCCTCGACACGGAGCTGGGACGATCATGGCTTATCACCGCGATCCTCGCCTCAGTCGTGACAGTCCTCGCATTCGCTGTGCGCAGCTATGGGGCGGTGCTGTTCACGACCGTGCTTGCGGTCATCAGCCTGATACCCATGGCCACCCAGGGCCATTCGGGTGAGCTCGCCAACCACGATCCCGCGGTCATGTCCCTCGTCCTGCATGTCATTTCAGCGGCAATATGGCTCGGGGGTCTCATCCTGCTCGTCGTCGTGCGACCGATTAGCTCTCCGCACGAACTCGAGAACCTGCTCCGCCGGTACTCGACGGTGGCGCTCATCGCGTTCCTCGGCGTCGCCATCTCGGGATACGCGCGGACGCTCACTGCCCTCGGACGGTGGGAGGACCTGGCCTCACCGTACGGCCTCATCCTCTGCACAAAGATCGGCGCGCTTCTGATCATGGGCATCCTGGGTGCCGCCTACCGCCGTCGACTCATCGCAAAGGCCAACGAGGGCCGTGGCGCCTTCTGGATGATCGTGAGCGTCGAACTCGGTTTCATGGGTATCGCGAGCGGGGCCGCCGCAGCTCTCGCCCGCACCGCCGCCCCCGCCGATACGGTCACACTCCCGCAGACCACCGCCGCGGAGATCCTCACCGACGCACCTGTCCCGGTCGCACTCACCCTGCAGAGATGGTTCACGGCGTGGAGCCCCGACCTCCTCTGGGTGCTCGTCGCGGGTTTCGGAATCTTCTTCTACCTCGTCGGCGTCCAACGCGCACGGCGCCGCGGGTATCCGTGGCCAGCCAGGCGGACGATCAGCTGGATTGCGGGGATGGGGGTGCTTCTGTGGACGACCAGTGGACCGCTCGCCGCCTACGACGACGCGCTCATCAGTCTGCGATTCCTCTCCTTCGCTCTCCTCAGTCTCGCAATCCCCCTGCTCCTTGTCTTCGCGGCGCCCGTCACCCTCGCAACCTTGGTCACCCATCCACGGGAGGATGGAAGCCGAGGACCGCGGGAATGGCTTCTCTGGGCCGCCCACAGCCCGCTGGCACGGTTTACTCTGCGCCCCGTCGTCGCGGCGTCTCTTTTCGCCACATCGCTGTGGTTGATCCACTACTCCGACCTGTTCCGATGGTCGCTCTACGACCAGCTCGGAGCGGAATGGATGATCAGCCAGCTCCTCGTCACCGGGTGCCTCTTCGCACGATCGATCGCCCTAGATGCGTCCACGACCCCCGAGGGGCGGTGGCGTTTCGCCTCACTCATTGCGCTCACAGGCGTGGCCGCCTTCTTCGGCATCGCCACGATCACCCGCGCCGACCTCATCGTCGCGGAGTGGTTTGGCGCCATGGGGCGGACATGGGGACCCACCCCCCTCCAGGACCAGGCCCTCGCCGGAGGCGCCACCTTGATGATCGCGGGAACGCTCGCAATCCTCACCGGCATCTCCGTCCTCCACACGAAAAGCAACAACCGACCTACCGGTAGCACCCCCGCGCCCGCCGTACGAAAGGACCCGCACCTGTGACCTCCACCCACCGCACTCGCTGGCTCGCCAGCACACTTCTAGCCCTCATCACACTGGGAATCGTGGCCGCACCTGCCCCCGCAGCTCTCGCGCACGACAACCTCCTGGACACGGTGCCCGGGGCAGACGAAACCGTCGCCCAACTTGACGACGTCGCTCTCACGTTCAGCGGGGAACTCATTGACTTCAGCCAGGCCAGCTTCGCCCAAGTGCAAGGGCCCGACGGCCTCTTCTATGAATCCAGCTGCTCCACCATCGACCGCAATATCCTCACCACCCCGGTCGCACTCGGAGAACCGGGCGTCTACACCGTGCTGTGGAACGCCGTCTCCAGCGACGGTCACCCCATATCCGAGAGCTTCACGTTCACGTACGCTCCCACCGGCATCGAGCCAGGGCTGGGATGGGACAAACCAGCATGCGGGAACGAACAATCACGGATCCAACCGGCAAAGGCGTCGCCCTCCGCCGCGCCAACCACCGAACCGCCAGCAGCGGACACCCCTGCCCCGGTGGTATCCGCAGGCGATAACGAGGTGGCTTCGATCGCGATCCCGCTCATCATCGCCGTTGCTGTCATAGGTGCCGCGGTGATCACCGCCACCGTTGTCGTACGGCAAGTAAAGAAGAAGAAACGCAACGGGTTGAGCGCCGACGCCCACACGGACCCGAAAGAGTGAGCTTCGTGTCAGAGCAGTCGAACTCAAGCCCGGTGCGTCAGATATGGGGCACAGATCAGAGATCACGGGCGAGTCGGCGCGACTTCGGCCCCCACGAACGGACGATAGACCAGACAGCGGGCAACGCGAGCATCGCCAATCTATGCGCCCCTGGCAGCAGAATCCACGAAGCCGAGCTCGAGGAGAGGGCACAGTGAACGGACGAAGCGTCTCCGCGGCTGCTACGGAGGCGGCTGAAGAATGCGGGTGTGCACCCACGCCCGCCGAACGCGACTCATTCTGGAAGCTGAGTATTACTCGACGTGGCGCTTTCGGACTCGGCGCCCTCGGCGTCGCTGCATTCGCTGCCTTCGGTATCGGCTCCGGCGTCTCAGCCGCGTACGCTGCGTCGTACCCGAGCTGGGACGATGTCCAACGCGCCAAGAACAACGAAGCTGCCAAGGCTGCCGAGATCACCCGGATCGAAGGGCTGATCCAGTCCTTGACGCAGAAGGTCGCTGAGACTCAGGCGGCCGCCGATACAGCCTCCGACGAGTTCTACGCAGCACAACAGCAATACTTCGCTGCGATCACGGAAGCCGAGAGCCTGCAGGCGCAGGCCGACGAACAATCAGCGATTGCCGAAACCTCTGCGCGAAGGGCCGGTCAAGTTGCAGCACAGCTGTACCGCAACGGTGGAGACGATTCAGCACTGCAACTGTTCTTCTCCGGTTCCGCGGCCAACGCCGATGAGCTCCTGTCCCGGCTGGGCACCATGGACAAGCTACTCGAGTACAACCGATCGGTCTACGATGACGCAATCTCGGCGCGCAACACCGCCCAATCGCTGACCGATCAGGCGAAGGTCGCCCGCGACGAACGGGACCGACTACAGCAGGTCGCAGAGCAGAAGATGATTGCCGCACAAGAAGCGGCCGACGCCGCGCAAGCCGCTCTCGACGAGCAAGCCGCGAACCTCGAGACGATGCAGGCGCAGCTCGCCGCGCTGAAAGACACCACCACGCAGACTGTCGCTGGCTACCAGGCGGGTGTAGCCGCACGCGAGGCCGAAGAGCGAGCCCGTCGCGAACGCGAAGCCGCCGAAGCCGCAGCCAACGGAGGCGGCAACGGTGGCGGCGGAGGCTCCGCCGGGAGCGGCGGTTGGGTTCGTCCCCACGGGGGCGGCCGGAGTTCAAGCTACGGCCCGCGGACCCCCATCTGCGGATCGCAGGGCTGCTCCTCGAGCTACCACTACGGCGCGGACATGGCCAACGGCTGCGGAGCGGCGATCTACGCCGCCAACTCCGGAACAGTGGACTACGCCGGCGCCAACGGCAACTACGGTAATTACGTCCGCATCCAACACGGCGGGGGCGTCAGCACCGGTTACGCCCACATCAAACCCGGTGGCATCGCCGTTGGCCGGGGGCAGTGGGTCAATTCCGGCCAGGTCATCGCCTACGCGGGTGACACCGGCCGATCCTTCGGGTGCCATCTGCATTTCGAGGTCTATATCAACGGTGGTTACACCAACCCCGTCCGATTCATGGAAGATCGCGGCGTCTACATCTAAGGCTCCGACACGGGGTCACGAACTGGCGCCGTCGACATGAGCAGTTGGGTAGAGAGGACTGCTCCAGTCGGCACTCGCGACGTCCCTGCTAGGGATCTCAGAGAGGAAGGATGACGCTGCCCATCACCGCCGTCAGCCGCGACATGATGTCGGTCCACAGCCCCGTCACCATCAGGAGGCCGAGGACGATAAGCAGGATGCCGCCGCAGACGTTCACCACCCGGATGTGACGACGGAGAAACTCGACCGTCTTCGCCGCCCAACCGAACCCGAGTGCGACCAGCAGGAACGGGATGCCGAGGCCAAGCGAATACGCGAGGCCAAGGAAGCCGGCCCGGACAGGGTTGCCGGCGTTGAACGAAAGCGCGATGATCGCGGCAAGCGTCGGACCCATGCACGGCGCCCAGCCGATGCCGAGTGCTACTCCGAGGAGCGGAGCCCCGACGACCCCGGCCCGGGAGCCGACGTGGAAGCGGACCTCTCGCTGGGCGAAACTGAACAACCCGAGGAAGACGAGCCCCATCAGGATGACGACGACGCCGAGGATGCGTGTGACCAGGTCTCCCCAGCGTAGGAAGAACACGCCGGCCGTGCCGCCTAGCGCAGTGATGAGAACGAAGACGACACTGAAGCCGAGGATGAACAGAAGCACGCCGACCACGAGCTGACGGCGCTCAGGCGCGACTGCGTTCGTCGCGTCACCCTTCGAGCGCGGCGCGACCGCTCCGCCGAGGAAGCCGAGGTAGCCGGGGACCAGCGGGAGCACGCAGGGCGACAGGAACGACACGAGGCCGGCGAGCATCGCGATGGGGACTGCGAGCCAGAGCGCGCCGGACCCGATGATGATGTCGGTGTTCATGGTGTTTCTGCTAGAGCGTCTTTGACGAGCGTCGAGAGGATCGAGGTGCCGTCGATGGGTCCGATGATGCGGGCGGCGACACGGCCCTGTCTGTCGAGCACGAGAGTCGTCGGCGTCGCCTGGATCGGCACGGCCTCGGAGAATGCGAGTTTCGCCTCGGCCGTGGTCACGTCGATCAGGCTTGGGTAGGTGATGCCAAACTCGTCAGCGAAAGCCTGGGCAGTGTCGGCCTGATCGCGGGTGTTGATGCCGATGAAAGCTACATCCTCGCCGCCGTATTCCTGCCAGACGCTTTCGAGATCCTTCGCCTCGATGCGGCATGGCGCGCACCCGGCGTACCAGAAGTTCACCACCGTGACCTTGCCGGCGTTGTCCGCGCTGTCGAAATCATCACCAGTTTCAGTGGTACCGCTGAAGGCGACCGGTTCGCTCCGCTCGGTGATCGGGATCTCGACGATCGCGCCGTCGGCGGCCACATAGCCGGTGTTCTCACCCTTGAGGAAGGAATCGCTGACCGGATCCGGCGCACAACCGCTCAGACCGATCGCGAACACTGCGGCGAGCATGACTCCGACCGCACCACGAACGGTACGGAATTGCGAGTTTCGGGACACATTTCGCACTCTATGCAGATCACCTATGCCTCCGCCGAGCCCCAACTATGTCGCGATCTCGAGACCGCAATCCAAGCGCCGCTAGGACACTTTGAACGCCGCCGCTAGGCGCGTTTCGCGCTCCCATGCTTGTGTTGCGACCTGCACGGCATCCCAGGGGGAGCCGAG